>JBASOB010000463.1:0-16472 GCA_049657865.1 Mobilitalea sp. | reverse complement strand
TACGACTACTCTAATCTACGTTTTTTAAGTAAAATCACGTAGGTCTATTTGTTGACCCCTTCTTTCTTAAAAACAATTAAAAATCTTTTCAATCTCCTCTTGACATATCACCAGATTGCTCCTTAATTTTAAGTTATTTTCTTCCTTAAGCCACACCCTACCACATGAAGTCTGACAAGTCTACTATAAATTTCAAGAATCATCAGAGCTTAAAATTTAGGGGTATAACCAGCACTATTTTTCACTTTTATTTTCATGGATGACAGCAATTTTCCTCCAAAAGATACGGGAACCTCAAGCATGATGTAACTATCAATTTCAAATCTTTGACCTGCTATATCTCCACTGGCCAGAGGTGCATTCCGTACTTCTATCTCCAAATCCCAGATTTTAAATTCTTGATTTCCCTTGCTTGTTGTTTTGACATGCTCTTCACCTCTCTGCTCCAAACCAAGAATTTTATCTAGTCGGTCATAAATATCGCCATAATCAATAGACTCTTCAAAGTCCGAGTCCATTGGCTGATAGCCACCGGAATATCCCTCACGGACACCATGATATACATCATCATAGTTATCACTAACTGTAGAAATGACTGCATACTGAAGTACATCGCGCACCCCTTGTGCTACTATCATAAGCCGGAAGTATTCCGATATGCCTGTGAAAATCATAACCAGACAAAGGGTGATAACCACGGCAAGCGGAAATCCACTGCCTTTATTATTTGCAAGTGTTTTATGCACCTTTTCTACTTCCAATATATCTCCCCCTTTCCAGCTGCATCGGCTCGAAGGGTAATTGGAAAGGATCCAAATCCACCAAACAGTCCAATGTTAATCGGATAAGTCACCGTTACTGTTATTTCTTCATTTAATTGAATCTGACCAGTCTTTGACCAATTAACCGTTGGTGATATCCCTGTTTTTTCTCTTAGCAATATCTCTCTTCTTGTTGTTTCTGTTCCAACTCTTCCTGCCATTTCTGCCTCTCTCACAAGTTCCGTGGCAAAGGTATCAATCTGCTGTTTTACAATAAAAGCCGGGAATACTTTGACTGCAAGGGCAATCATTAGCATCGCACAAAGTACCAATACAACCACATCAATATATCCCTCGCCACGGTTATTCTTTAATAGGTGTCTCATTTTGCCTCCTCCTAAAACATTTCGCCAAGGGAACGAAGAATTTCATAAACCATGATTGCCATGTAAGTCATGAGAAAACACATAAGCATGAGGAAGCTGAACACTCTGATTTTCGGTGGTATCTTCATTGCCTGTGCCTTTAATCTTTGAAGTTCTAGCTGTTTCATATCGTGGGCAAGCATTTGAAAATACATCGCTCCATCATCGCCACGAAGGACACCGATCAATCCCCTTGTCATATCAGAAAGCATCGGGGAATTGATCCTTGCCTCGAATCTTGTCAGGGCTGCTTCATAACTGCTTGAACGCATATCTGCAGTCAAAACATCCAGTTCGTTAGCAAACTCTTCCCCTGCATTCTTCTTAAAATTTTCCAGAATACTAAGCACATCCCTGCTTGCCTTCAGTTCCTGTGTAATAGTTGCAACAAATCTCGGCAGTTCAGATTCAATCTTTTCTCTTTTGGCAGCCAGTTTTTCATCTGCTCGTTTTATTTCCTTAAAATAAATCATAATTGCAAGGAACAATAGAACCGGAGCAAGCAAAGGCAAAACCATAAGGCATGGAAATACACCCAGTGCTATAAGACCTGACTTTATCAATGCAAATGCCATGAATTCTTCCGGGGTCTGATTGATTCCTGCTGCATGTAGCGTGTTTTTCATCCGGCTTTTTTTATACTCATCCATTGGGATATATCTTGCGAGTTTTACCGCCCATCCATTGATGAAAGCATCCAGGCTTTTCGCTTTTTCCTTCCTTTGCTTGGTTGCTGACAACATCGCTTTTCCAGTTGCAAGGCTCGGCAATTTTAAAACCTCAGAAAGAACCAGAAACAATCCTGTAGCAAACATTATCCCGAATAGTAACATAAATATTGTCATGTCTACCTACCTCCTATACTCTATAGGCTGTGTCAGCCTGATGACAAATGCCGATGAGATAAAAACTGCAGCGAAACAGATTGCAAGTATGATTTGCCCAAGTGGTGTATGCATTAGAGTATGGTACCAATCCTTATTCAGAAAATACAATAATGGTATATTGCCAAGCACCAGAATCTGCATGGTGATAAATTCTTTTCTTGGTTCAAATACCATGTTTTCCAGTTCTCCATTCACCACACGCGTATCCGAAAGCTTTGACACAATGGGAGTCAGGGTGGTTTTAAGATTTCTATCAAGCTGACAGGAAATCATGGCATCACACCATTCATAAAACACAGCGTTATCAATCTGTTCTCTCATATCCTGCAAACCTGCTGTAATATCTGGATTTATCATCTTAATTCGGTAGACGAAACCTTTGAATACAGACAGAACCGGAGGATTTAAATAATCCATATTTTCTTCCACTGCAGTCAGAATATCTTCATTTCGAAGGTATGCTGTCGTGATAATGGATAATGCTGTCTCGAGTTCCGCTGCAATATCTTTTTTAAAATGGGTCTGTGTAAGCCTTACATACCAAAATGGCAAAAACAAAAAACCAACCGCAAGGACGGGGACAAGAAAGAAATTCCCAAGCAGGATGGCAATCCCACCACCAATAGCAAATAAAAGCAGAGACACCGCACAGAGAATTGGAAACATCGGTTCACGCCCGGTAACTTTTAATATTGACTGTACATCCGTCACTTCACGTCTGAAAAAAGATATTTTCTTGCGCTTAGTGGTTTCATTGATCTCATCCTTGATACTGCGAGGCCTACTCATTAAACTCTTAAAAACACTATCGGTGAACTCCATCGGTGATAGGGCAAATAGTATAAAAAAACCTGTTATCATCCCTACACAGGCAATTAACAAAATCACATTCATTCCCTTGATTCCTCCCTTCGTTTCATATGATTAATCTTCTCCAGAGGCATCCCATTTTCTAATAAACGTTTGGAAAGGCTCTCTGAAATATTGCACTTCTGTTCATGATATCCTTCAATAAAAAACTTACCATTCTCATCCATCCGGTTTTCTGTAATGATATATTGAAAAAGCGTCCGGTAATTCCTTGTTCCATCCGATAGAATCTCACACTCCATGATTTCCATCATCCTTCTTTGCTTGTTTTCAAGCTGTTTGCAGAAAACAATAATCGGATAAGCCTCTGTCACATATCCCATCAGAGTTTCATCGGACATATCAACGGCTCGCTTACAAAGAGAGACCATTCTTCGGTAGGTTGCCTCGCAGGAATTGGCATGAATTGTGGTTAATACTGCAATACCGGTTCGTGCCGCCTCCTGTGCCGCATTGGCTTCCGCTCCCCTCATTTCTCCAACCACTGCAATGTCTGGATTAAAACGAAGTGCCATATCAAGCAGCGTTATTTGATCGATACGCTGCTTTTCATTTTCACTATCACGGGTTATGGTATGTATAACAGAGTTGACTACCCTTCCATCTTCATATCTTGTTAGGTCAAGCTCACGTGATCCGTTTTCAATGGTATAGATTCTTTTATTATATGGAATGGTAGTTAGTAACCAACCAAGTACCGTTGTCTTACCAGAACTTGTTGCACCTGCCACACAAACAGAAATGCCATAACGGATAAGATTGGATAAGAATTCAAGCATCTGTTCTGTTGCTGTTCCACTGCAGACAAAATCTTCTTTTTTCATACTTTGTGGATTTACAATACGGATAGAGGCTGCAATGCCTACATCCTCATCCACAAGCGGTGTTTTAAGAACAGCAATTCTAATATTCTTGGATAAATGTCCAAGCACGGCAGGACTTGAATTATCAAGAACCATACCTGATACATGAAGCATTCTTCGAATGACATTAATGGCATGTTCTGGAGAGTCAAAATGTTCCTCCAGTTTTACATTTCTGCCATCCGAATATTGCACTTCGATATCTTGCCATGAGTTAATATCAATTTCCTCAATGCCTTTCCCGAAGATATATTTTGTAAGAAATCCATACTCTGCCATTTCGGTATACAGAGCATCAATCAGTTCCTGACCATCCATACCTTGTACTGCAATTCTCTTATCCATTACATATTTTCCAATATACCGTTTCATCTGCTCCTTGGCATAGTCAAGTTCTTGATTGGTAATAAGAACAGAATAATTACTGGCGATATACTCCTGCACTTCTTTTAAAACGGTCTGAAAATCCCTCTTCTCTGATTCCGGGGCAAAAAACAATGAGTGCGTACGATTTTCAGTACCCAGCTCCTTTGAATTCTTTGGATTTATTTGGGTGGTCATCAGCTCTTCCACTCTTTGTTCCATTTCGAGATTAAGATTGCTTTCACCAATATCATCTTCCTGCTTAGCGATAACATTAAGCGAATCAGATGCAACACTTTGTTTCTTATTCTCTTCTTGAAACACAGAATGACTTCTTTTATTTCCTAGCATCCGAACACCTCCTGTGCGATTTTTTCAATTTCCTTACGAAACTCCCTGCTGTTTTTCAAGGTCAGATCCGTTAATAAATTACCTGCAAGATACTGCTCTTCCACCTCTTCCGAACAGGGTAGTTTAAAAGAAACGCTGCCCAAAGCTCCCGCCATATGGTCAATACCATGATTGGATTTGACATTGGATGCTGCCTTGTACTGCTTATCCATATCCCAATTACTGTTTTGCAAAAGCTGCAATTGGCTGGAAAGATAGCTGATGGACTTCAAATCGCAATTAGCAAGGCGAAGAACACTATCGCATTCTAATAGTGAAACAGCAGAAAGGATATCATTGGCAATATAGCTGCCACAGTCAATAATGACAAAGGGTGCTATTTTTCTCAGCGATTCAATAAGCTCTTGTGCCTGAACTTTAGAATATGAGGCATAAGTATATTCATTTTCACCTTTCATCATGCCAACCATTGTGAGATATGCCATCTTTTTATGGGTTATCATGTTATATTTGACCAGCGATTCCGTTACATGAGTTGCAGACAAAATACTGCCAAGTGATTTTTCATATTCCAAATCTGACGGCGGACAAATACACGGGAGCATGGGAGCCGTCATATCACAAAGTACCAGAACAACATTTTTCTTCTTATCCGCTAGATACTTGGCTAGCTTGACTGCAGTAGTTGTTTTACCGGATCCTGGACTCCCCCAAACAGCAAGAACTCCACCATGAAGTACCTCTTCTTTTACCGTCTCTTCTTTATTCTCGCGGGAAAAGATGGTATTTTTCTTAAAGTTGATCATCCTTAATCCTCCTTGCTGTCTAAACTGTTTTCACTTACCGTTGAATCCTCTGATACAGTGCCTGTATTATTAACTTCTGTATCTGATAATAGCTGTGTTTCCTCCCTGGATTGCTCTGATACGGTCTCGTCTTTTGGGTATAATTCATCCAAAATTTTGATCTGCATATCAAGAAATTTCTTTGTATTTACGGATGCTCCCCGGTACACAAGAGATAGGTGGGTTTCACCGTCTGCCTCCAGACTGGCTAATATATTTCCCTGCTCCGGTGTTACAAGAAGCGTAACCGTGGATGGCAGTTCTTTTTCCTCAGCAACTGTTTCCTGTTCCCCTGTGTTTGCATCATATCCACTGGAGGTTGTTACAGAGATGACTTCTACATATATCAGTTCCGGCGGTATCACTGTAGCACCCTGCTTTTTATAGTCCGGTGCAATTACAGATACGATATCTCCGCTTTGAAGCTTACCGGAGAGGCCATTTGCAAAACTTTTAATGGTAATGGACATTGCTTGTTTGCTTCCATCCAGATTGAATAAATAGGCATTTTCTGCAGCCGGGGTCTTGGATACCTTTGTATTTAAAATATAATCTCCAATTTCCAAATCGGCGAGAGCGTACGTTCCTACCACGGTTTCATTTAACTTGATTACATTTTCAGGAAGATTGTATCCGCCTACTTCTACGATATGTATCATGTCCTTTGTGATCTCATCCCCAACTTTGATCTCTTTTGTTACACGAACAATTTCTGTCTTTTGGCTTATTCCTTTATTAAACAATGGCGTAATTCCAAAGCAAATAAGGAGTGACAGCACAATGCAAAACACTCCAACCACCGTTCTATTTTTAAATAAATTCATGTATGATTCCTCCTATTTTCATAAAATATATGGTTAAAAACCCAATTGTCAAACAAGGGGCAAGAGGCAGGGAAATGCTCCTTGCCTCCTGTCTTTTTATCTTTTTTATTAGTGCGTAAATGCAAAATGCCAATACCTGAAAGATAAGTCCTATGATGATGCCATAATTTGTCCCTTGCAAACCAAGCACCAATCCGGTTGCAGCAACGAGTTTTATATCACCGCCACCCAACCGGTTCGGTGCTATCCAGACTGCAATAATAAGGAATGGAAGTGCTGCCAATATTCCTAATAGATGCACCGCTTTAAAATCAAGGAAAGAAATGGCTACCACCAAGCAGCATATAATCGGTGGTATTTCTCGTTTTTTAATATCCGTATAGGCTGCATATCCCATTAGACAGAAAAACAGCACCGCCTGAACGATGCTGTTAACCTGCATAATTAAACATTGCCTTAATTCTATTGGTCAGAGTTGGCATGACCACATCGCCGAACAATGCATACAGCCCGGCAAGAAGTAATGCCCCAAGCACTACAGCAATCAAGATTTTTACTGCTGTATCAATATAGCCTTCTCCCTTATTATTACTTACTTCCATATGCAATTTGAAAGCCTGTCCTGTTATAAAATTGTTTGCTCTTTTCATTAATTTCTTCATATTGAGGATCCTCATTCTTTCTTTTTATTTTTAATTTACATCGTCATTGTGTGTGCATTTTCCTGTTCCGTTCCAATAGGAGTCTCTGGTTTTTGCATTTGATTCTGTCCCTGTGTCAGTGCCTGTTCATAAGCACCAATCACTGCTTGGTCAAATTCTTTTCTTGCCTGTGCTGTACAGGGAAAACAGATATCTTTGTATTCTCCATTGCCAGCTTTATAACTTGGCATGGATACAAAAAGTCCTTTGGATCCTTCCATCAGTTTGATTCCACGGATGGCAAAAGCATCATTGATATTCACCGTTGCAGTAGCACGCAGAGTTCCCTCTGGCCTTATGCTTTGGATCTTTACATCATATTGAAGACCAGAGTCTTCTTTTTTCTGAGTATTCGTTGTCTTAGCCACTTTTCGTCCTCCTTAATTTGCACCGCCATAATTGAACATATCTTTGATTCTCTGAGTGAGTGTCGGCATAACCACATCACCAAACAGTGCATACAGGCCGGCAAGAAGTAGCGCACCAAGTACCACTGCAATCAAAATTTTCACGGCCGTATCAATATAGCCTTCACCCTTGTTGCTGCTCATCGCTGCATTCACTTTAGCAACCTGTCTTGTTACAAAATCATGTACACTCTTCTTTAACTTTCTCATTCATAAGTCCTCCGTTATTTTGATTTTTTACATACCCATATTCATTCCTTATTCCTGCTCCTGATTTGCACATTCGATTTTCTGAAATCCAAAGCGGTCCACATAATGAAATTCACAACTGCTTTCATCGTATAACTCCACCACATCTGAAATAGAAAGCGAGTGTCCCTTAAATCCTGAAGGATGATCCAGATTGAATTTTGCATAGATTGATTCCAGATCATTGGTTTCCAGTTCTCCATCATAAACCACTTCATAATTTAACATACTTGGTTCACCTGACGTTTTCATCACTTCATCATAGGGTCTGAACCGGAGTTCAAAATCCGAATCATGTTTCAACTGCCAAATACGCACTTGTTTAAGTGGCTTTCTCTCTTCCAGTAGTTCAGTTGCCTTTTCTCCTTTGGAAAGTCGTTCAAACACACCTTCTATCCAATTTGGAATGAACTTCTTTTCAGCAAGCCACTCTTCCAATTCCTTGCTTTGAAACATGGTGTCCACGGTTGCCTTGTTCTCTTTGATGTATCCTGCAGGATTCCCATAATAAACAAGGTAACCGTTCTTCATTTCAATCCCGCTCATCTCACATCACCTCTCATCACTACCCTTCCCTCCCTCAAATCTTATGTACAGCATTTTTATACCTGTTTGCCATAAATGATTTTTTCTGACATCAAACACTCATTGAGACCTGCTAAGCAAACTCCCATATCTTTTAATACCTGAATGGCATCCTTTGGAACATCCGATAAGTCATGCTTGTATTCCGCTACCATTACCGTCACTTCACCGCTATCCTCTGTGGTATACGCACAGAGCTTTGCATCTTTTGGAATACCGGCTTCTTCTAAAAGAAACTCTGGCAGTTTAATGGCTACTGCATCTTCTGTTTCTGACTGGTAGCTATCATCCTCACAGATACCAGCCGCCTCGGCCAGGGTGAAATACAATTCTTCCAAAATCTTATATACTCCCTCTATGGTTTCCACCACTTCCATGGCTGTCATCTGGGATTTCAAAAGCACCAAACCATTTTCTATTACGGTTGCCTCAAGCTTTCCGACATCCCCGACTTTCTTTTCTGCCCCTTCCGTGATCGGTAGACACAAAATACCTTTGACCTTTTGTTTTTCCTGTTTCATGTTTACTCTTCCTCCTTTGATAATCCGTTTTTGAAATCAAATAAATTCATTTGTGAAGGAGCATTTTGCTCTCTTTCGTGCAAATCATAGTTCGCAATCAAAATTTCCGGGAACTGGGCACCGTTATCATATCTTTGCTTGATATTGTTAATCCGGCTATAGCTTTCCATCGTAATACCCGGTGCATCATAAAGGCTTCGGATAAATTCGCAGTCATTATAAGAAAGCAGAAATTTCCCTTCGATACCAATCAAAGTGTCCCGGAGTCTTATATGATCTTCTTTCTGGAATCCATCTTCTCCAACATTTTTATAATATTTTTCTGTATCGAAGTAAGGTGGATCCAAATAAAAAAAGCTGACAGTACGGTCGTATTGCCCAATCAACTTCTCAAAATCCTTATTCTCAATCACAACCTTTGCAAGCCTTCTGTGTGCCTGCTCAATAATAGGAAAATTACTTCTGATATCGTGCGGCTGACTCCCGAAGCTTGTCAGACCCGACGCATAGCTGTACCTTATCAACTGATAAAAATAAGCAGCACGTTTGATATCATCTGTCACCGTTTCTTTATCAAGTATCTCTTTAATCCGGTCAAAATCTTCTCTGGAATTTAAAATATACATCAATTCACTTTGCAATTCTTCATAATTGTCTCTGACACAACGATATAAATTGACGAGCAGACTATTAAAGTCATTGTATACTTCAAAGTCATTCCCCGGTGGTTTATGAAATAGAACCCAGCCCCCACCACCAAACACTTCAATATACCTTTCGTAATAAAGCGGAAAAAGAGAAACGATTAATTCTCTCATGGATTTTTTTCCACCAATCCAACTCATAAAACTGTTAATACATCATCCCTCCTTTTCACACACAATCCATAATTCAAGTCGCATCTGACCGCTTGTATCTGGAAAGAGAGATAAAGCCTTGACAAGACCATTCTTTGCTTCCGCAATTTTACTGATTCTGCTGTTTAACTGGCGGATGCTTTGCATGACTTCATTTTCATTTGCTGCATAGAAATATCCGCCATCATAACTGCAGATTGGATAACCATCGCATCGAAGTGCATTGACGATATCGCGGATTTTTCTTCCGCTCAAATGAAATCTGATTTCCAAGCACTTACTTTGTATCGCCTTATCTTCTCCCGTGTGATTTCGCTTTAAATAGGTCAAGAATTTTTTATTTATGTTTTCATAATCCACCTCCTATCGCCTCCTTTGTCTGGTGGAAAGTGTTTTTGACAACAAAAAAGGCCGGTTGTTTCGCTGTATAACACAACAAACCAACCGGCCTCATCTGACTCTGAGCAAAAAAAAGTACAGTCTATAAACCGTACTCCTGTGTTGCTCCTCCTGATATTCACTTATACCCACTTATATAACTAGTTCTTCTTTTACATGTTCATCCCTCCCATGGACTGTTCTTGTTCTTCCACCAAACTTTCTTCCGGTGTTTTTGAAATCACTTTGAAGCTATCCTCACCTGGGACAACTCCAAGCGTTCTGCCATTATCCCATTTCATATGTACGGTACCAATATCATCAACACTTTCTACTGTTCCCTTCATTCCAGATTCAATCGTTGCATAAGGATCATCCATACGTATTAATTCAATTCTGGTTCCCGCAGGATATTCTTCTTTGACTCTTTCAATTTCATTATGAGATAAAAATCCTTTCATATACTAATACCTCCCATGGTCTGTGATTGCTCTGTTAGCCCCATCTCTTCTGCTGTTTTTAAAAACCAATCACTGCTGTTCCAAAAACTGACGTAGATACCTTTGTCATCGGCCTGAATCTCTCGCTGTTCAAACCCTTCAGCCCAGCCATCAGATGCCTGTCCATAAACTTCCGCCTTCATTATTTCCAATTCATTATTCATCAGAGTATCATTTAGTGTTAGAACCACCACACCCATCAACTCACCCTTTACTTCCTCTACCGTAAAATCGTAACGGGCGACTTTGGCATTGACACTGTCACAGGTAT
This sequence comes from Mobilitalea sp., assembly GCA_049657865.1. Lineage (GTDB taxonomy): Bacteria > Bacillota > Clostridia > Lachnospirales > Lachnospiraceae > Mobilitalea. The sequence continues at coordinate 5,814 of JBASOB010000463.1, read as the reverse complement.
CGTAATATTCCATCAGACCTCTTTTGTCTTCTTCCGGCATTTTACTTTTCGCAATGGCATCCAGTATTTCATCTTCATATGCAAGCAATTCATCAGAGGAAAGTTCTTCTTCCTGTTCCGACTTTTCCATGTCTCCATAATCATTTTCTACATCATACGTGATTGCTTTTAACGGCATATAAAGTTTTAATAGCAATGGTTGTTTTTGATTTTCCACTACCATTCCAAGATTTTCAAATAACAGGTTCTGCAAGTCTTGGTTGTAACCGTAATAAGTGATATATCCTTTCTTTGTAAATGCACCGCATTCGTTCTTTATTTTCTGCTGCCCATATCCCTTAAAATCAATGTAGCCTTCCAGATTTGAATCATATTCAAAATGCCCTGAGTCGCAGATCATGTATCTGCCATACTGCTCCGCATTCCTGATGCCATCAAACATTTCAAATTCATACATGCAATCCAGCAAAATTTTCAGCTCTTCTAAATTTCTTGGTCCGACATACTCCATCAGCTTCTCAAAATAATCTCCATCCCTGCTTCCCATTTCTTTAAACCGTAAGGCAAAATCATTCAGAACATCCATCTTAGAAGTTATTGGATTCTCTTTTGCAATCATTTCGAGCATCCGTTCTGGGAAACAGTTGCTTTCTAGAGCCACACGACACTCTGACAGATGCTCCACCTCCAATCTCATCAATGCTTTTTCAATTGTAGAATTTGGACAAGGTAGATATAAAAATTCCCTTTCACCCATAACCCCTAATTCTAGTGTTGCAATTTCAGTCTGCCAGTAATAACACGGGAAATGCTTTCCGTCATACACCATCTCCGGCTCAATTCTATTTTGATATACGACTCCATATGAAGTTACTGCTTTCATGGGACTAAATTTCATTAAATTCTCTACGATTGCCTTACCATCCAACTCTTCTAATTCTTTAATGGAGGCTCCTCCTGCTTCATTTAGATAAACATATTTACCAACTTCATTCAGATTACTGAAATCATTGATGATACTATAGCAGTGTGTGTTATAGGTTAAGTTAATTAAATCCTCCATTGAATCAGCTCCTATTGCAATTGCCGAGGCATAAAATGTCAGTTTTTCTCTTGTATCAAAACTGTCCAATCGTTTTGCAAGAAAATTCAATTCATCCACGTTGCAATAATTATCTTTGATGACACTATTGAAATCCTTGTCATCCGAACCAGTAATAAAACAATTCATTCCTTTCGATATCCTGATACCAACATCACTGCAGACCTTGCTGAGCTTTTCTTCCTCACAGGGAAACCAGACATCCACCATCCGGTTATCCGTGATACCTGGATTTTTAATCGTAATATACAATTTGTGTTCCTCCTTTTCATGACATAAAAAAAGAGTTACCTATATCTACAGAGATCATAACTCCATAGAAAAGTAACTCTTGTCAGCATTTTACTTGGAATAAAGCTGTTCCATATTTCGAAAGTAACAATGCATTGATTATTATTTTAAATGTTTGCTCATCAATCAAAGTCCTATCAGCAATCTCATCCTGTTTGATATACTCTATGCCTGTGTAAATGGTTCTGGCAGTTTGGTAAATCGCATATCCATCGGTGTTAATTCCTTTCAGATGCATCTTCTTAAAATCAAAGCTGTCCAGATAGATATGTTCTTTCGCAGCACACCACAATTTATTATCAGTAGTCAGCAAAAATAAGACTGCTAAGTATACCTGATCTCTATCTTCGATAGAGACATTTTGTAATCGGCAAACCGTAAAAAATCTAGAATGATGAATTGGATTCAAAAAAATCTCTCCATCGTAGGTTCTGATCAAATCATCAAGCCTTCTTTTCAAACGAAGTGATCCGTTATCCTCATAATAGTTTTCAATCATCTTTCCATAGTCATCCACACCAGCTACCTGGTCATCTGTATTACACACACAAGTAATTCCATTGTAACCATCATAAACTGGAAAATCACATCCTTGACAATTAACTTCTTCATTCTTTTTATTTATTTCTTTCACAATAATCACCCCGCTTCTTCTTGGCGTAAAATTCGGTACGAGCATCATCAATTGCTCTAGCTCATGAAGATCTGTACCATACATAAAAAATTTTGACATCGTCTTTCTTCCTCTCTTCCTGTTTTTAGGTATAAAAAAAGAGGCTAAGTCTGTAGGTCGTTTAGTTGACCTAAAAACTTAGCCTCTTGATTTTGAATTTAGCATTTTTATCAAATTGGTATACTTATGTCTTGAACGATAAATTGAATATATACAATAATAAACGATTATATTTTTTCTAACATCTCATTAAATAAAATCTTATATCTCGGAGCCAAAGAAACTAATGTGAGTTTATACCATAACTCTTCGCTCATATCTATATTTTCTATGCACCATATTTTATAATGTTCATTCTTTGTTTCGGTGTAGTAGTCAATCGATATATCTGAATTAGAACATCCATTATATTTTTGCCTATATTTCTCGGTGCTGTACTCATTTTTTATAAAGTCAATATGTCTAAAAGCTTTTCTGTTTGGGTAATATTTCCCGTGAACAAAAGTTGCTAATACAAACTTAGGTTTATAAGTTTCCGCAATGTTTGGAAGTTGCTCTACCTCAATATGCCAAAACTCTTCATCAAGAATAGTATCATAATCCCGCTTAATAACCATCAATAATTTGTTAACTGTTTCAGGATCATAGTGAATAGTAATATTCTTTGCTCTTTCTAATCTAGTTTCCGAAAAAAGAAATGATGCTCCATAGAATTTTTCGAAAAATTCATAATGACAAATGTCTGCTTTATCAAGATCAATAGCTAATCGTTCATCTAATCGGAAAAGAAGGTCTGCTTTGCTTATATCAACATCATTTTGCATAATTCTGAACACAGCAGGAACTGGTTCCCCTGCATGGAGAGGTTTTCTATCGATATACAAATTGTAAAGATAATATTTGTTATCAAAAATAAAACCACTTTGCCGAAAATCAATATTTTCTACTTTGGTTAAATGATAATCATTGGTTGGATAAAAAAACTCTTCTTCTGAAACAACTATATTAAAATCCCACTGTGTATACCTGTTCCCATCCAATACATAACAAACTAAGGCACAGGCAAGTATTTCGTCATCAATATGTATATCTTTAGGTAATGATGTCTTCTTTGTGACAATGTTATATCTTTGCATATCATCTAATTTAATTGGAACAGCATAAACAAGGATAGCCTGAGCTACAAATAGATATGAGGAATTTGAAATATCATTCGCCATGTATTGTAGAATAGTCTCTTGGGATATGCCACTTCTTACTATAAGTTGTTTTGTTTCATTTACTAACGGTTTGAGGTAATTCTGAGTTCCATTCCATTTCATTCCTCCGAAATGTCTATATAAAGGAAACGTCAAATGATAAACATAATAACTTATATTACGATATGTATCTAATAATAATATTTCTAACAGTAATTCTTCCATTTATACAAGATCACTCCTTCCTAATTTGATTTATAATCATATGTCTGGCTTTTCGCTAATCACACTCAAAATCTTTCATTTTCCTGAAAATTCACTATGTCATCTATATTTTCGCCTATTTTCAAGGGGCAAAAACCGTCATTTTTAGCCCAATTTTCACCGCAGAATCACTCTCAAACCACAACATCTTGTGGTCAAAGTCTACTTTTTTCTCTCCGAACCACATTTCGTCATCAGAATTATCGTTTCAACGTGCACCGTCTCCGGAAACATATCCACCGCACACACCTTCACAACCTTATACCCCTTTTCCTGCAGTATCGCCAGATCCCTGATCAATGAAGTTGGCTTACAAGAAATATACACAATCCTCTCAACCCCAAATTCAATAATCTTATCTAAAGCCTTAGGGTGAATCCCGTCTCTAGGAGGATCTAGTACAATGATGTCCGGTTTATCTTCTAAGGAATCTATCATTTTAAGCACATCCCCTGCGATGAATTCACAATTTGTCAGGCCGTTCAGTGCTGCGTTTTCTTTTGCTGCTTCTACCGCTTCTTCGACGATTTCCACGCCGGTTACTTTCGTTGCAACTGCTGCTAGGAGCTGGGCAATCGTGCCTGTTCCACTGTATAGATCAAAAATCTGCTTATCCTTTGTCTCGCCGACATATTCTCTCACCTTGGTATACAGTACTTCTGCGCCAAGGGAGTTGGTCTGGAAGAAGGAGAAGGTGGATATCTTGAATTTTAATCCTAGTAATATTTCGTAGATATAATCCCTGCCGTAAAGCGCCACCATCCGGTCACTTTGAACGATATCCGCAAGGCTGTCATTAAAGGTATGATGTATTCCTGCAATAGTACCTTTAAGAGACAGCTTTAAAAGTCGGTCAACTAAGGGAACAAACAAGTCTGCCTGTTGGTCGGTAATCGTAACCAATCCGGATTCCCTAATCTCTTCTTCCTGTGTCGTTGTAATGATATTAACTAATATCTCACCGGTATTTACTGCTTTCCTTACCAGCAAATGTCTTAAATATCCCTTTTTCGTCATCTTGTGTAAATAGTCCGCGCCTATTTCAATTCCATAGTTTAATACACAACTAAGGATCTGATTGAAGTCGTTATCCACAATTTTGCAGTCGTCTGCGGTGATAATATCATGAAAGCTTCCTTTTTTGTGGAGTCCAAGCGACAAGGGGCCATCTTTAAATTCATCCCCAAAGGAAAATTCCATCTTATTGCGGTATTCCCATTCACCCGGACTGCCTAGGATTCCTTCAAAGGTATAATCCGAGCATACCTGATCAACTAAATTCTTTACCTGTGTTTTTTTCATCTCCAGCTGGCTTTCGTATGCCATGGTCTGATAGCTGCATCCGCCACATTGTCCGAAATTTCTGCAGGCTCCGTCTCGGACCTCAAGCGGTGACTTTTCTAATACTTCAATTATTCTTGCCTCTGATTTCGAACTTCTGGACTTGCTGATAGAAAAGCTTACCTTCTGACCAGGCATGCCGTTCTTAACAACCGCTCTTTCGCCTTCTATTTCAATGATTCCCTTATAGGGGAAATCCACTCTGCTTATAATTCCTTCATATACCTGACCTTTTTTCATATATTCGTATGAGCCTGTCTTAATTTATGACAATGCTCATCCTCCTTCCAATTCCGATTCCTTCTATGTCAAGTTATCATTATAATAAATATCTTCTTCCTTGTCCACTTTAAGATAAACCGCCTTATACTATTCATGATAAACTGTTTCTTATTTTACAAGCTAAACTGTTTCCCATTTAACAAACTAAAAATGTTTCATATTTAACGAGCTAATCTGTTTCCTATTTAGCAAACTAAAAATGTTTCATATTTAACAAGCTAATCTGCTTCCTATTTACAAGTTAAGCTATTTCCTATTTATAAGATAAGTTGCCTCATCCTTCACACGAAAAGCCACTTCCTAATTTGCACATCAACAGTTCTTAAGTCTCTTTGCAATTTCTTCCATATGTGTCTGATCTGTACCGCAGCATCCACCAAATATCTTGAGTTGATATTGTTTTCTCAGGTCTGCCATCGCTTCCGCCAGACAAATATAATCCGAACCTATGAGTTCACAGCAATTATCCAGATCCTCCGGTGTCAGCGGTGATGTATTCGCCTGTATTCCTTTAAAACGGGTGCGAACCACTTCCGTCTTATTAAAGGGTTGTGATAATGCTTTGCCAAGAACAATCGGGTGAACACAGTTCGTCATATAGCATAAAGGGTGTCTTCCCGTCGCTTCATCAATCTGTGTAATTGCCTCATGAATGCTGGTGC
>JBASOB010000462.1:0-10619 GCA_049657865.1 Mobilitalea sp. | reverse complement strand
AAAATTCATCTAGATTCAATAAAGCTTTATTTATAGTTTTAGAGCTAACATTAATCTCATTAATATCTTCATTATTAATACTCATAAAATATCATACCTTTCCCAAAATAAAGCAAGCCAAACATTTCTGTCCAGCTTGCTTTACCTCAATAATTTCTATTCCTAATTATACTCATCATAAGCACCTATTTGAACTTTAACTGCTTCCGTTATTTGATATAACGTACTGTTATCAATATGTCCCAGAATTTCAATTACTTTTTCATAACTAATTGCTGTAACTTGCTCACACAAAGCTATACTATGCTGATTTATTCCATTACTTGTAAGCGTCGAAACAAAAACTTGTGTTGGTAAATTGTTTTTTTAATAGTTTTGTACTAAGTGGAACTACAGTAAATATTGTACTAAATTTATTGGCTTTGTTATTACTCACTACCACCACCGGACTAATACCTGATTGTATACTCCCGCTTCTTGATGCCCTAATTCAACATATAATATATCACCACGTCTAATCTTCATATAATAATACTCCCTCCAATTCTCTTATATAGTCCACAGCTTCCTGCTCTGTCGGAAAGCCTTTTGGTATATCTTGTATCTTTTTCCCTTTAGAATCAAAAACCACAGTCTCAGAAGCCATTACTGCCAGCTTGAAGCTGTGGCTTTTATTATTAATATTCTTCATAATTATTACTGCGGTATTTCATAATGGCTCACCTATTCTTTCATAATATTTAATGAAGAAGATTACGCCGGTTCTAACATGCAGTCCGGCAACCGCATGTAAGTTTATTCAGCAATCAGCAATATCCTGACAACTAAGATAAAGTTATCCTCCCATATAAAAACTCTTAGTCTTAAAAGCGCTTATATCAGAGGATAACGTGACTGTAAACAGTCACATTACCTCATCAAATAATATTAATCTCTCGATTCTCCCCCATCGGGTAACACATACATGGATAGCTTCCATCACTGTACCAGTACTCTGCCTAACGAGTAACTGTCTACAAGTAGCCACTCTCTATAGCTTCCTTTGAAGCTTACAGGTGCGTCATTTATCTCATTATCCCTTGTTGCTATGCAAGTAGGTACAATCCTCTGCTCTTAACCTTATAGGCAAATCTTTCGATCAGACCAGTCTTCGCACGAAATGGGATTCTACCACCCTTCTTATTGAAAGGCGAAAATAATTTTACGGTATATGCGTGTCCTATTCAATTTTCACTGTACATTGGTTGTTATTAATCAACCTGTTACAATGATAACCGAATCTACTAATAGAACCCACAAACCACATTTGGAGTTTCTCAACATTTCACCAAATAGGTTGGGAATTTATATTTCTCAAGCAGATTCAGGAAAAAATATATTCATAACTGACAACATTTTCTTTTTATCTTCTGCTGATAACTGTAAATAGCGATTTACAAAAGTATCATCCAAAGGAGCTTGTCCAGTTCCTTTCACAAGATAATCCAGTGATACTTCAAAGAAGTCTGCTACTTTTTCAATACTTTCAAGTTTTACATTATTACCTGTTTCCATGTTAGAAATAGTATTGTTGGATACACTAACTATTTCAGCTAATTCTGCTTGCGATAGATTCTTCTGCTTTCTGCATTCTCGTATTCTATCACTCATTTCATATCTTCTATCAACTACCACTGGATCACCTCCTTTCAGATACTTTAATTATCTTTCTTTTTATGTTAAAATAGAAAAAAAGAAAGAGACTAATACTATGTTAAATTCAAAACAAATTTATGAAATAGACAAACTACTACAACTTAATAACCTAACCATCCCCAATCGTACATCACGCCCTGTGTCTTCACCTGGTAATGCTGACCTTCCAACTTTACTCACTACAAAATTGGATAAGATAAATCCATTCTTTGTTGATAATGATAATTCAGACTTAGTCAATGTAATAGATAAATATTGTATTAAATGCTCAATAACACCTGCTGCATTTAATCGTAAATCTGATTTATCAAGACAATGCATACACAATTTTTGCAATTTAAAAAATCCAAAATTCCCTAACCGCAATACACTAATCAGCATATTATTTGCTTTAGAATTACCAATAGATGACGTAATTGATTGGATGAGAAAATACGGATTTGTCTTTCCACAAAAAACAGGACGTGATCAAATACTATTATGCATACATACGTACATGATTGCCCAACCAAATTATACTGTTCGCGATATAAATAAATATCTATATGATAGAGGGGCAACCTTACTATCTCAAAACAGTTATAAGTACTAAAATTATACATAATCGCGTTCATGCTATGGTAAAAGCAACTTTTACTTTTATACAGAAAAATGCCAGAATAAGAGTTAGTTCTTAACTAACTTCCTACTCTGGCAATTTGCTTCTCGTAGCTATAGGATGCGGTTTTAAATTAGCCCTATAACGGCTCTGGTCTTGTCAGAACTCTATACGGATGCGTGGCTCAGCGTCACTGTATTAAATTTTATTTAATAATTAATTGTCTTTATTGTAGTTAAAATATTGGTTCACTCATTTTATTACATTCATTTCTATCAAATCCTATCTCTACTTTTATGAGGCAATCTCATTCAGCATACTTAAATACTTATTGATTTTCACAAACTTCTTTTCCTTAACACCCGGTTCTTTAATTTCAATAAATACTGAACCATCTTCTGTACCAACAAACACACACACAATTCCCTTATAGTTCTTATCTCTTACCTGAACTCTCTTTTCCATACTAATTCCTCCCAATAATATTTGTTAAATGCACCTAACGGGAATAAAAAAATTCCCTATAGAATAGCCCACATGATAATTGTCCCAAAATTAAACAAATATCAACTATTGAACTATGTATAGAGAATCTAATCAAAAAATTATGTAGTGTAAATAATTTATATTCCATATATTACCACATATATTTGTTTTCTGCAACAACATTTTTCAAAAATTGAATAAAGTTTAAATATTTGGATATGCTAATAAGTTATACTTTTAGCCTGTCGCTCAGTTCTTCCACTGTTAATTTTTTTGTAGAACGTAAATTGGTTTCTACTCTCAACTCTCGGACCTTCATATTCCACATGTCTCAACTCCAATACATAATCATGGCATAGTTTCTTGATTTTTCTCTAACAATTACCACTGGCTCCTCTCTGGATATTCTACATTTACTTTTAAGCAAATATCATTACAGAGGAATAATCATTGTTTTTAAGTAAAATACTTTCTAAGCTTGAGAGATATACGCCAATAATGACATTTCTGAAATAACCTTTTCAAATAATATAACTATCCAACTAATTTCAGATGCAGGAATTACTGATAAGGAAATACTTCTAGCTACTAATACATGTATCTCTGATTTATTTAATGCCCATACTTCACAAATTACGCCAGTACTCAAATACGGTAATCAACAATTAACTTATGATTGGCACATTACCTCATTACTAGACGCTATGTATATGGAACTAATTATTACTTTCGCACCTAATACGCAAATTAAAAAGTGTGCCAATCCAACATGCAATGGTTTCTTTGATATCGGTGTTGGTAATAGCAGAAAAATTTACTGTTCTGAACGTTGCGCTCTGCTAATGGCCAAAAGGAAGCAGCGTGAACGTGCAAAAAGCTAGAGATGAATCTCTTAATTCTTACTTCTTTTCTATTCTTGAATAAAAATATTAGCTCTGCTAGCTTTTCCTTTGTAATACTTGCTTTTCTTTTTTTCCATTCTCACTCCGAACCCATTACTGTTATTATTCATTTCATATAATAAAATCCCCTTTTCTGATTAATAATCAAAAAAGAGGACTTCTTCTAAACTTTATAAAATATAAAGACGCAATGAGAAAGCCAGACCTTAACTGATTCCTTTCTCATGCGTCCTTAGGCTTACACTTTTGCATAATTTCAGTTTATGCGTATTTCAAATGTAGCCCCTATCATGATGCCAATAATTTAATTGTCTTGTCCTATAACAGAGGATAACTGTTATATCTGATAATCAACCATTACTAATCGTAGTCATACATAAAATTTACTCTGTTTCGCTTTCTCTATGACTTGCCCCTCCGTGTAATTCTTAAGCATAACAACGCGGTTACAATGGTGGCACTTCATAGCGAAGTTCTGCATTACAGGGGTACTATCATTACCTGTTATTATATGAAATGCTCGAAATGTTCTTTTGCATTTTTTACAGTAAAATTCAATTGTTTTGATATCATTATTCAAATCAGTTCACTCCTTTGCTATACAAAATAATCAGATACAGTTTGTACTCACAAAAGAAAGGGAAATCACCTTTGCAAGTTGCTCGTGCCAGAAGTACCGACGCATCCTGTCTCTGAATGCTCTGGCTTGATTTGCTGATCATGAGCTTACTGATTGTGCCCATTTTAATGCTAGCCGCTTTTCTGATATCCGATACTCTCTGTTTTCTTAAGGATCTTTCTTCATCCTTCACATATCTCTTTTGCCTACTCAAAGACTCACCACCTCCTATCACTTTCAACGAAAAACCTTACTCCCAATCCTTATCTATACTCCTCTCAATTCCATTTATCCGAAGTTTATTTCTAGTTAATCAGAACTTTTTTCAAAATCTATTGACGAATCGGAAGTTACGCTATATACTTAATCAGAAGTTATCTGATAAGTATGATTATATATACTATTCAGAACTTTGTCAATAGTTAATCAGAAGTTTAACAATATTCTTAGAAAGAAGGTATCACCATGACTTTTGGCGAAAAAGTGAAAGAAGCTCGAATTCTAAAAAACTTATCTCAGACAGAGCTTGCTGCAATTACCGGAATTTCCGAACGTTCTCTTTATACTTATGAGCAGTTAAATACGATCCCAAGAAAGAGCAATCTCAAAAAATTGGCCGAGGCACTTAATGTCTCAATCTCTTATTTAATTGATGATGAAGAAACTGATGCACAAAAAAACATTGAAAAGGAAGAATTCATAAACCAGGTAAAAGATAAGTGTGGATATAAAGGAGCTAAAGAAGCTAAGGATGTTTTAGACCGTGCCGGTGCACTATTTGCAGGTGGCGATTTAGATGATGATGCCAAAGAAATATTCATGCAATCATTAATGCAAGTATATATTTCATCAAAGAAAGAAGCGTCCGAAAAATTCTCCAGAAAGAAAAAAACGAAACCGCCAATCGACGAGTCCGTTTTATAGTACATGGTTTTGTTGTATAATTACTATGGGTTGATAACACACAAGCTGTCAACAGCTATTAGAAATTTTCATTATATCAAAGGAAGTGCTCCGAATGACTATTGATTATGTTGTCTATCAGGTGGATACTCTGATAAAAAAGGTTGGAAGTCGAGATCCCTACGTTATCTGCAATGAACTTAATTACAAATTACATTATATGGACTTGAAACAACGACTAAAGGCTTACTACTTCTACCAGTCGCGCATCAATAACATTATCATAGACGAAAATGTAATAGAGTTATTTCGTCCTATACTCATAGCTCATGAACTAGGCCACGGCTTATTGCATAAAGAAATTGCGATGATGTCTGGCTTTCAAGAACTTGAAATTCTCGAAAAGCGTTCTGATAAACCTATGGAATATGAAGCCAACCTATTTGCCGCTGAGCTTTTGCTAGAGGATGAAACAGTTCTTAGCCACCTGAATGAATATACGTTTTTTGAAACTGCAAGTATGCTCAATGTACCTGCTGCTCTTTTGGATTTTAAATTCTCTATATTAAAATCTAAAGGATATAGTATTAATGGAATGCAATTAGGGAAATCCGACTTTTTAAAACATGAAATAGGAGTTTACAGTTAATTCAAATATCCTAATTTACTCATTTTCAGAACCGAAAATGAATGCGGATTTCCCCGCACTCTCTTAGTGTTTACTTGCTTTGTGATTTGCTAGTGTTGTTCCAGCTTTGCTTTTAGCACTTTTACTTGAATCATTACTAGCCAAAGTTTTTCCAGTTTTTCCAGCTTTTCCAACTTTTCCACCATGATGTACAGCCATTCTATTATCCTCCTTCGCAAATTATTATTGCATAAGATTATCTACTTTGTTATAGTTAAATTGTCAAATTATCGTCAAAGGATAATCTTTTGACTTAAACCAGGATTTAATCCTGATTTTTTTATGTGAAGAGTTTCCTCTCAACACCTATCTTCTTTGTAAACTAATTACTTCTCCTTTATCGTCGTTTTGATGTAAATAACCTTGTGGTAGATTAAGAATATTTTCCACCAACCTACTCGATAATGATACATTATTATCTTGTAACGTATTTAAAAAATCTGAGCTAGTAACACAATCTTCTTCAATAATCATCTTCATAGCCTGCTTAATATATCTTGGTTTGACTAATGGTGTTTCTTTATCAAATGGTTCAGCTGTCCTATAACCTTTTTGGGAAAGTTGTTTCATTAAATACTGATATTGGTTTTGTGTAATAATATCCAAATTTTTAGCCCTAACAATTAATGCTGCTGCTGAAACATGATATTTTCTTTTTAATTGAATATATAAGTTCAGATCAACCTTTGATGATGTCATTAAGTCATTTTTATAGGCTTCGCTTGGTATTAAGAGAGCACCTGCAAAGCGATGCATCGTCTCTTCCATTTCTTTATATTCTAACTTTGTCAAATCATTCACATTAAAATAATCATCCAATAAGATATGACCAAGTTCATGTGCAGCACTGAAATTTCTTCGAAAGGCATTTTCTTTATCTGTACCTAAAATCACTATCGCCATTGGCTTTCTCTCAATTTGTAACACTTGGCTATATGCGTCTATTTTAGCACTATCTGCAAATACATCCGTTACAATTATTCCATGACGTTCCATCTCATCTATAATATTCTGTATCGGCTGATTATTATTTATCCCCCACGCATGTCGTATGCTATCTGCTAATTTCTCAACATCTATTTCGTCACTATCTTTTAATTCATATAACGATAAGGACGGAAACTCAATATACTCAGCTATTGTACAAACTATATTAGCAAACAATCTTATCCTTTCTATTTGTGCCAACCGTTCTTTATTAGATGTAGCTGCTAACGATCTAAAGTAAGTGTCTCCAGAAACTATTCTTTTTTTATCATTTTGATAATAAAATTCTCTCGGAAAACCTAAGACCGATATTAACTTAAGTAACACTTCAATTTTAGGTTCTGACTTGTTGGTTTCATATTGAGAAATAGCCTGTTTTGACACATCTACATTCTCAGCCAACTCAGACACTGTCATTTTATTAAAAAGTCTGGCTGATTTTAACCTTTCACCATTAAAAAATGTTAAATTCTCAGACATAATTTCATTCCTCAATTCATTTTATTTTTTTCTCTTACTTTCTCTTTATCCACGCGTTTAATATTTGCTTTTCTCTGTAATAATATAACATCATCATTTACTATGCTCTCTTGAGCAGAAGTCTCAGTAAGGTCATACGTAGCATCAAGATAAATCGTCCAATTTTCCTCTTTATAAAAATTCAATCCTTTTGCAGGAATGATTCCCTTAATATCACCTACCATTCCATACTTATCATTATCAAATGCAATCAGTACGTAGCGTTTGATGCTTGAGTCAAATTTTCGAGTCATAGAAGTAAGAATTTTTTCAAGTACTGTATTTTGATCAGCATTGTACATGTCTGTATTAAATAATGTTAACTGTTCATAAACAAGTTCATAGTTTGAAGCCAAATCATCATTTAATGTGCTTAAAGCATTCAAATAGTGAAATAAATGTTCACTAATCTTCTTCTGAATATTCGCCAAATTCTTTTCCCTCATTAAGGTATATAAATATCCAACTTTTTTATCAAATATTGCAAGAAATTTCCATCGTCCTCTATTCATTATTACAATTTGAAACTGATCGGCAGGAATATTATCTGAAATACACTTATTTATGTAATTCCAAATTTCACCCTCTCTACCATTGTCAGTAGGAAAATTATTTTCTTCAAAATGTTCTTTGTAAAGATAATAGGCATCTGGAATTGCAGCTGCAATCATTCGTATATACTCTACATCTAACGGAATGCTTTTTGTATACTTCATATTCATATTCCTTTCCATCAAGCTAATATATAATCATATTACCACATTTGGTGATTTTGTCAAGTGAATTATAATTTCTTCTCCTTTCATCCATATATTTCGCATTTCTATACTAAAATATCAGAAACATATGTTTGCATAATTTATATAGGAAGTTCCAGGATTGTATGTTGAAATGCATTGAGGATTCCATGTTCATAGACAGGTGCTTAGGGTTAGTAAACTAAGTGTACTATAGTAAAGACTTATATAATGGCCATATATTAATTATTTCACTACTGTCGAACTACAGATGCCCTATTACAAAATATGGCTTGCTCAGACGGGGTTAGGCACTCCTAAATTGGCGAATATTGAAGTCGTTTACAAATAGTATCAACTTAATCAACCCTCCAACCAAAACTAAACTTTGTTATTCCGTTACAAAAATAATCGTATAAATGATTAATTAATAATATAGACAGCAACCCTAAATTTTAATTAACTGTAAGCTTAATAAAACTTTTGTATGATGAAAAAAGATTAAAACTAAATAATACCGATATTCAACAAGCGGGTATGATTTCATTAATTTATACCCGCTTATCATCTATCATTGATCAAATGTTCGGCAAAGAGCTAATTTTTTCAAGCCTGCTATTGCATATTGCGTAAGCGCGACATAATCTACCGTCGTGCCATTTGATGTTCTTTGCTATAAGATTAGGATAGTTGGAGTATTTTACTCTTAGTTCTGATCTTGAACAGCAAAAGTTGTAGCATTTCACTGCTAATTAGTTTCCAACTTTTGGATCATTTTACTCCAAACTTTTTTTGGAGGATTTTATCGTATGACAAAAGCTCAAAAAGATGATTACTGGATGAACTGCATCCAGCAGTGTCGCGTTAGTGGCTTATCGGATTATGCTTGGTGCAACAAGAATGGTATATCTATTAGCTCTTTTTACTACAATTTCAAGCGACTGCGAAATAAAGCATCGGTAATCCCAGCTACTATTCCAAATGCTATAGACAAGCCAGAAGTTGTACCAATTCACTACAATGAACTACAAGAAGCAAAAACTATTCACCATATAAAGCAGCCAGATTCTGTTGCAATCCGGCTCGAATACAATGGCGTCGTTATGGCCATCAGCAATGATGCAGATACTACCATTATAACAGCAACGCTGAAGGCGTTGCAACAACTGTGTTAGGTGATCTTTCTGGCGTAGCAAAAATCTACCTGGTTGCAGGATACACGGATATGAGACGCAGTATTGATGGTCTCATGGCTATCGTCCGGGATATTTATGAGTTAGACCCCTACAGTAATTCACTCTTTCTGTTTTGTGGGAAAAGGTGTGACAGGCTAAAGGCTATGCACTTTGACAAAGATGGTTTTGTTTTACTTTACAAGCGTTTGGATGCTGGTCGGTTTCAATGGCCACGTAATTCAGAGGAGGTTCGAAATCTAACCCGCCAAGAATTCCGTTGGCTCATGGAAGGCCTATCGATTGAGCAACCAAAAGCAATCAAACCAACGACCCAAAAGAGCTTTTAGCATTTAATTAAATATGCTGAAAGCCTCATATTTACTGGCTTTGTGACCGTTTTTGTGGTATAATAATACTATCATTTAAGGAGGTGCAAGGTCATGAATAAGTCTGCCGAAACTGAAAATTTAAACATGAATCAGCTGGTCAATAGTCTATTGAAACAGCTTGAATCAAAAGACCGTCAGATGGAGCAGCTGAATCAGACCATTGCAAACCTTACGGAAACAATCAATGAACTGAAACGAAAGATTTTCGGTATTTCTAGTGAAAAGTCATCGAATATTTCGTCTTTTGATGGTCAGCTTAATTTATTCGAACCGTTGGAAATAGAAGAGCCAATTCATGTTCCAGAAGTCATTACGGTGTCAGCCCATGAAAAGAAAAAGTCACGCGCTACACATGATGAACTTGCGAAAAACGTACCTGTCCGAATCGTTAATCTGGAACTGGATGGCGATGACCGTAACTGCGCTTACTGCAATACGCCAATGGAGGACATTGGTTCTAAGGTAGTTCGTGAAGAAATTCATATCACTCCCGCCAAAGTTGAGCGTATTCAGTATGTACAGCATAGTTATGCATGTCCACAGTGCCGTGAAGATGGCGATTCAACCATCGATAAAGCACCAGTTCCAATACCACTGATCAGTCATAGCATGGCGTCTGCTTCCGCTGTGTCTTATATCATGTATCAAAAGTGCACGAACTGTCAGCCATTCTATCGCCAAGAAAAAGACTGGGAACAGCTTGGTGTAAAGTTAAACCGTGGAACTATAGCCAACTGGTTCAATACCTGTGCAGAAGAATATCTAGAGCCAATCTATGACCGATTGCATACACATCTCTTGAAACAGGCGGTTCTTCATGCAGATGAAACTACATGTCAGGTTCTTAATGAAGATGGAAAAACTCCAGAATCAAAGTCTTACATATGGCTATACGCCAGCGGTGCATTTGAAGAGCATCGG
>JBASOB010000461.1:0-3633 GCA_049657865.1 Mobilitalea sp. | reverse complement strand
GTTACGAACAATATCTCTTGATAGACTCAAGGCTGTAGCTATGCTTCGATAGCCAATACCTATCTTTCTCAATTCTATAATCTTTTCTTTTTGTTCGTCAGTCATTTGCATTACCTCCAATTTTTTGATTGATATAGTAATGCTCTAAAATGCAAATTAAGTCAAGTATTGAATTTTACTCTTTAAGATATTCAAAATACATAATACAAATCATATATAAAGCTGAGGGTAACACACCTTCCTGCAAAGCTATATAACTGATTGCTGAGTGTTCTTTTATAAATTCGTCTTCAGATAATGATGAGTGTGTAGGATTTCTTCTATTTAATTCTGTTTTTACTTATTTACATAATCGTTCAACTTCAAATTGAGGTATTGAATTCACACAATTTATTATTTGTTCTTTCGTTATTATATCATTTGATAATCCATTAAAGATTTCGATAAATTGATCAATGTCTTTTGGAATATTTTATTTGCAATTATACTTTTGTGGCATAGAATTTAATGATTTCCATAAATTAACTACACTTTCACATTTAAATAAGTTTCCAGGATAATTTCCTTCAATAAATTGTCTTTCTTTATCAGTGTGATAATAAAATACAATTTTTGTTATATGCGTATTAGATAAAATAGAATTAAAAATATGTGCATCATTATTGGGTGACATACCAATAATATGAAGTTCGCCTTGAATATTTTCAAATTCATCGAAATAATATTCAGTTGCCATGTTTCATGATGGGTTTTCTATTTTAGTCATTATCATACTCTCTTCTAATGGTTTTTCTTTTTTTATATTATTTAATTGAAATAGAAAACTAGAATCATTTTCAAACCTCCATTTAAACGTTTCAGATTCTCTTATTAACTTATGATTATCTTTGGCTAGTTTATATTTTAGTTGCCCACTATAATTTAATAAAGCGTTACAAAAACAATGTTTCATATCTTCAAAATAAACAGTATTTCCTTCTTTATGCCTTATATGTCCTAATACATTTCCTGGATTCTCGCTGTTTGCTAATATAAAAAAATCACCATGTAAATGATAAACTTTTTTATTAGTAAGTTTTTCTAAGTTATTATCATAATTTAAAGTAAAAATATTATCATATAAATTAAAAAACCTTTTTACTGCTTATGCTAATCTAAAAATAGGTCAGCTGGCTCATCGAAAACTAGGTCAATATAAGTATAATTAAAATGAGAAGGAAAAGCAAACATATAGCAAATGACAAAGAATATGAATCACTAAGTCATAAGTCAGATATTTGAATCAGAAGGAGGGCGTAGCCCGACTGGAGATTCAAATATCTGCGGCGATATGCTTTATCCAATGACGCTCATTAAAAACTAGGTCACTTTTTTTAAAAAGTATGATATCCTTTCAGTATACACTGAGAGGAGGATGAAAAGGAAGTGGTTAAATTGAATCAAAAACAAAGAATCATACTTAAGCATATTGAGGGAATAAGCAATCGCAGTATCGCCAGTGAACTTCACATGAGTAAAGATACTGTAAATAAATATGTGGCAGAGTATGAGCATCAAAAGCAAGAGCTTTTAGCTAATAACCCAGAGGCAGATGCAAAGGAGTTGATACATGCAATAGTTGAAAAACCAAAATATAACTCTGATAACCGTGAACCAAGTAAAGTTACACCGGAAATGATAGAAGCTATCGAAGAATGTCTAAAGGTAAATGAATGGCGACGTGCGAATGGAATGTCTAAGCAACAGATGAAAAAGATTGATATTCATGAACATTTGGTAGATAAGAAGAAATTTGATATCAGTTATTCAACTGTTAAGAGATTGGTTAAATCAATTGATGACAGGCATAAAGAAGCATTTGTACGACAAGAATACAGCTATGGAGAGATATGTGAGTTTGACTGGGGCACTGTGAAACTTGATATTGGAGGTTTAGGATATAAAGCATACCAAATGGCAGTATTTACTCCAGCCAAAAGTGGATATAGATATGCAATGCTTTTTAAAGCACAGGACACACCTTCATTCCAACAATCACATGCTGAATTTTTCTCACATTGTAAAGGTAATTACAAAACAATGGTTTATGATAACATGAGAGTTGCGGTAAAGAAATTTGTAGGGTTGCATGAGAAGGAGCCAACAAAGGCGTTAACTGAATTGTCAATATATTATGGATTTAATTTTAGATTCACAAATATTGCAAGTGGAAATGAGAAAGGTCATGTTGAAAGAAGCGTTGAATATGTCAGAAGAAAAGTATTTAGTGAACCAGGTAATGACAAATTTGATACCCTTGCACAAGCAAATCAATTGCTTCTATCAGGATGTATGAAACTTAACAACAAGGTATCTTCAAATGGAACAATCCCAATGGAAGTTTTTAAAGAAGAGCAAAATCATCTACTTCCGAACTTACCTAAGTTTGAGAGCTGCATATATTCTGAATATAGGGTTGATAAATATTCAACCATACTTGTTAATCAAAATCACTATTCAGTACCTGATAAATTAGTTGGTAAAATTGTTAGTGTCAAGATGTTTACAGACAAGATAATTGTCTACTATGACAACAACATTGTAGCTAAGCATGAGCGAAGCTTTAAAGTGCATGATTGGGTTATTGATATATATCATTATCTTCGAACGCTACATAAAAAACCAGGTGCCCTGCAAGGAAGTACAGCACTACTTCAAGCGGACACCCAAATTAAAAACATCTACAAAAAATATTATACCAGAGATGCAAAAACTTTTCTACAGATTTTAGAAATTATCTATGAAAAAGGAATTCATGCGGTAACAGAAGCACTTAAAGATCTTGAGAAACTGTCACCGATGGACATGAGTGCTGATAAAGTTAAGGTAATATGTGAAAGCAGGCAAGAAAGAGAAAATTGTAAGGACATCTCCTACACAGATCATATCACTGAAAAATCAAGGAGCACATTATTTAAATACGATCAACTTGCAGCACTCCAATCAGGAAAGTTTAAAAAGGAGGCTGTGTAAAATGAAAGTTAAATTAAACGAAGAGATAATTGAATATTGTAAAATATTGAAACTTAAAGGAATTCGTACGCATTTTGAAGAAACAATGGAAGAAGCTACTGACTATGAGGATTTTCTTCACAAACTTCTAACTTACGAGATGGAAGAAAAAGATAAACGTTCTATTGACTGTAGAATTAGAAATGCACATTTGCCTTACAGACAATATTTTGAAGATATTGAGATGGATTGTCTTCCTGCAGATATGCAGAAGAAACTGCCTGAACTGGCTACTCTTGACTTTATTAAAAAGGGAAAAAATATCATAATGACAGGTAATCCTGGCACCGGAAAAACTATGGTTAGTATTGCATTAGGTTTAAAGGCATGCATGGCTGGTTACAAGGTATTATTTACAACCGTTCCGCTGCTTGTTACCACATTAAAGGAATGCAACAGCACTAAGACCTTAAGGTATTTTGAGAACAGATTTGAAAAGTATGACCTTGTTATTGCAGATGAATTAGGTTACACTTCATTTGACCGTGAAGGTACAGATTTACTGTTTAACAACCTATCTTTAAGAGCAGCAAGGAAATCTACCATAATTACATCAAATCTTTCGTTTGAACGTTGGGTTGA
>JBASOB010000460.1:0-3035 GCA_049657865.1 Mobilitalea sp. | reverse complement strand
CGAAGTGTTTGAAGCAATTTCTTTCAGAAGAAATCCCTTCTCCGTAACCTCTATCACCGCCAGTTCTGTTACAATCATATGTACTCTGTTAACTGCAGTAGGCGGAAGTAATACCTTCTTTAATAATTTTGGTGCACCTTTTACCGTATGGGTAGTAGCAATAATGACTTTCTTAGCTCCAACCACCAGATCCATTGCCCCTCCCATTCCAGGAACCATCTTTCCAGGAACAATATGACTTGCCAATGTACCGGTCTCGTCCACTTGAAGTGCACCAAGAATTGTCACATCGACATGTCCCCCTCGAATGATATTAAAGGAAGTACAGCTATCAAAATAACTTGCTCCCGGAAGAACATTCACAAACTGATTGCCTGAATTCACACAGTCCTTATCCTCAGTACCTGGTGTACATAATCCGCTCATGCCTAAGATCCCATTTTCAGACTGGAGCATGATATGGACATCTTTTGGTAAATAATTGCACACTAGTGTCGGAAGCCCTATCCCTAAGTTGACTACATCCCCGTCGTTCAGTTCCTGCGCCACTCTGTGTGCGATAATTTCCTTATCATTCGCCATCAGATTTCACCTCCTACGATATAGTCCACAAAGATAGCCGGCGTCATTACGTAGTTAGGATCTAACTCTCCGACCTCAACGATTTTCTCTGCGGCTACAATTACAATGTTAGCTGCGGTTGCCATGCTGGGATTGAAGTTCTGGGTGGTTGCATTATAATAAATGTTACCTGCTTTATCCACAATACTTCCCCTAATTAATGCCACCTCTGCTTTTAAAGGCATCTCAATCAGATACTCCTTGTTATCAAGTGTGATTTTCTGCTTTCCATTCTCTATCTCAGTACCTACTCCAGTAGGCGTTAATACGCCGCCCAGCCCAGCTCCACCAGCACGGATCATTTCTGCTAAAGATCCTTGAGGAACTAAGGTAACTTCTAAATCACCTTCGGTCATCTGTGTTCCAGTCTCAGGATTTAATCCAATATGGGAGGCTGTTAATCTTTTAATTAATCTTGCACTGATTAACTTCCCTATTCCTCTTCCAGGAATTCCAGAATCATTGGCAATGACATGCAAATCTCTGATACCCTTTTCTACGATCGCATCTATTAAAATCTCCGGCGTACCGCAGGACATAAATCCGCCTATCATTATTGAGTCTCCACTATGAATATAGTTCATGGCTTCATCCACAGAAATAATCTTATTCCTCATATCTACCTCTTATCTTTCTAATATCATTGCAGTACCCATTCCTCCACCGATACACAAAGAAGCAAGTCCAAGTTTTGACTCTCTCTTCTGCATCTCATAGAGTAAGGTCGTAAGAATTCTCGCACCGGAACACCCAATCGGATGACCTAAGGCAATTGCGCCACCGTTTACATTAGTCTTTGCTCTATCAAATCCCAGCTCATTACAGACACATAGCGCTTGTGATGCAAATGCTTCATTTGCTTCTATCAGATCCAGGTTATCTGCTGTAATTCCTGCTATCTCCATTGCTTTTTTACAGGAGGGTACCACACCATAACCCATAATGGAGGGATCGACTCCGGCAGATGCATAGGATTTAATTGTTGCCATAATCGGAAGTCCAAGACTAACCGCTTTTTCTTTGGACATCAGAATCATCATGGCTGCTCCGTCATTAATACCGGAAGAATTGCCAGCCGTTACCGTTCCAGTACCGTCCTTACTAAATGCTGCTCCAAGTTTTGATAGCTTTTCAGCCGTAGTCCCATAACGCGGGAATTCATCCGTATCAAATACAATTGGATCTGCCTTACGCTGTGGTATGATGACAGGAACGATTTCGTCTATGAATTTTCCGGCTTTAATAGCTTCTTCTGCTTTCTGCTGGCTCTTCGCAGCAAATTCATCCTGCATTTCTCTTGTAATATTCCACTTCTTGGCGATATTTTCTGCTGTTACGCCCATATGATAATCATTGAAAACATCCCATAATCCATCTGAAATCATGGAATCAAGCAACACGTCATGTCCCATTTTGAGGCCAAAACGGGCTTTTTTCATAACATATGCTGCATTACTCATGCTTTCGGTTCCGCCTGCCATAACCACTTCAGCATCACCGGATTTGATTATTTGAGCGGCCAAGCTGATGGCACGAAGACCAGAACCACATACCTTGCTTACTGTTAATGCCGGAGTTGACTCTGGAATACCTGCCTTAATCGCAACCTGTCTGGCAATATTCTGCCCATGTCCAGCGGATAACACATTTCCGATCACTACTTCTTCTATGATACTGCTGTCAATCCCTGCACGTCTGATTGCTCCTACTGCGGCAATCTTCCCCAGTTCTACAGCCGATATATCTTTTAATGTACCGCCAAAACTACCAATTGCAGTCCTTACCGCTGAAACGATTACTACTTCTCTCATGAATCAACTCTCCCCTTCTTCAATATGCTTACTACCGTATTTTAGCCTTATTTTATTTTTGTATTACAGTTCTTAAGCCCCAGTATCGCCCGTGTCTCATCCGGAGTTGCTATCGTTTTACCAAGTTCTGCTACGATTCTCTTCGTTCTCTCTACAAACTCAACATTCGATTTTGCTAACTGGCCTTTCGCATAAAGGATATTATCTTCCATTCCAACTCTGACATTTCCACCAAGAGCCAGTGCGGCATACATGATCGGCAGATGTCCCTTGCCGATACCGAGTGCGCCCCAGGTACAGTCTTCCGGCAACAGGTTAACTAAGAACATTAAATTCTCTACCGTTGCCGTCATACCTCCAGCTACTCCAAGAACGAACTGAAAATGCAGCGGAGCTTTTAAGAAACCTTTTTTCAGCAGATAAAGAGCATTGTAAACCATTCCTGCATCGAAGATTTCAATTTCAGGCTTAACATCCACCGTATTCATTTCTACTGCAAGCTTCTCCAGGAACTTCGGGCTGTTTTCAAAAACGCAGGAGTTCTGCCAGTTCATGGAACCGCAGTCATAGGAGGCAATTTCCGGTCTCAGCTCACGGAAAGGC
>JBASOB010000459.1:0-3455 GCA_049657865.1 Mobilitalea sp. | reverse complement strand
ATTTTGCAGCGGTGGAAATAGTACAGAGAAGAAGAATAGTTATATCAATTTTTTCATGCAGGAGAGAGTCGATGGTATTGTTATTTACGGAAGTAATTTAGATGATATTAAATTTATTGAAAAGCTTGTTACTTCCAAATTCCCGGCTGCCCTGATCGAGAACGATGTGGGTGAGCTTAATGCAAATAATATTTTGCTCAATAATCAATACGGTTCCAAATTAGCTGTAGATTATCTTTTTAAATGCGGATGCAAAAGTATCTATCATGTGTCGGGAGATGATGACAGACAAGCCGCGAGAAGGCGACTTGATGGTTATATAGAGGCTATGAAGAGCCATGGAGTAATACCTGACGATACCATGATCCTGGAATCCGGCTGGACAGAAGAACAAGGCTACCAGACGATCAAGAAGTTTCTTCTTGAATTTGGAAAAGATCAGTTACCGGATGCTTTTTATTTTGGATCTGATCAGACGGCTTTTGGCGGTATGAAGGCATTGATCGAAAGTGGTATTTCAATTCCGGGTGATGTAATGCTGGTAGGATTTGATGATGATAATCCGCGAAAGAATGATTTTCAGTATATTCCGCTGACGACGATTCATCAGCCACTGGATGAAATGGGAAAGACAGCAATTCGAGTATTAATCAATGATATTAATGAAAAGAAGATTGTAAAAGAAAAGATTATGTTCTATCCAAATCTTATCATTAGAGATACAACGAGAGAAGAAAATGTTAAGTAATGTAACAATCCAATAGGATAAAATGAGTTATCAGCAATGAGCTGATAATTTATTTTCAATCAATGTGTAACGTTACACAAAAAAAGAGAGGAGCAACAAAATGAAATTTACTATTGTAGGAGCCGGAAGTTCTTATACACCGGAACTGCTTGCGGAGATGATCGTCAGGAGGGAATCACTGCCTATTGAAGAGTTGGTATTATATGATATTGACCCATACAGGCTGGAGGTTATGGAAGGTTTTTGCAAGCGTTATTCTGAGAAGAGAGATTTTAATATCAAGATCAGAAGTACAAAGGACTTGGATGATGCGTTATATGGTGCGTCATTTGTCGATACTCAAATCCGGGTTGGTGGTAACAAGCAGAGAGTAAAAGATGAAAAAATTCCACTAAAATACGGACTGATCGGTCAGGAGACTACCGGCGCCGGGGGTATGATGAAGGCGTTTCGAACAATTCCCGTTATGTTAGAGGTCGCAAAAAGTATGGAAAAGAATTCTCCGGATGGGTGGCTGATCAATTATACGAATCCTGCCGGTCTGGTTACCGAAGCGGTAACAAGGTACACCAATGCTAAGATTGCAGGTTTCTGCTCAGGGGGTATCTTCCCAAAAATGTGGGCTAAGAGAAGTATGGGAATTGACTATAATCGAGTACAGTACGATTATGTTGGTCTGAATCATTTGAACTTTATCAGTAATATTACGATTGATGGCAGACCAATCACCGAGGCAGAGTTTGATACACTTGCAGAGACTAACGATGATGTAGGTCTTGCGATTCAGAAACTGCTGGGATGTCTGACAAGTCCCTATCTGCAGTATTTCTATAAGACGAATCAGAAAACAGAAGAATTGAAAAATAAGAAGCAGACAAGAGGTGAATACGTTCAGGACCTGGAGAAGAATGTATTTGCAGCATACGCAGATCCCAATAATTCGGATATTCCGGAAGCACTCTTTCAACGTGGCGGTGGTGGCTATTCTGAAGTTGCTATGAATTTCGTAAATGCTGTCTATAACAATATTGATACAGAAATGGTGGTAAATGTGCCAAATAAGGGAGCGGTTGACTTCCTGCCGAACGATGGTGTAGTTGAGATCAATTGTCTGGTAAATAAAAGAGGAATAGCACCAATGCGCAAGCTATATGTGCCGGAACCTTGCTGGGGAATCATCAGTGAGGTGAAGAATTATGAGATGCTTGCAGTGGAAGCAGCCGTCGAAGGCAATGTAACAAAGATGAAGCAGGCATTACTGGCACATCCATTGGTAAGAGAATATTCCATTATTGAGAAACTGGTTCCGGAGCTATTGGAAGGAAGTAAAGAGTACTTGCCACAATTCAACAAATAGAAAAGTAATATGAGGGATATTTAATGACGTATTTTATGGGAATTGATCAGGGTGGCAGTAAAACAGCGGCCATTATAGGCGATGAACATGGTCATATCTTAGGAATGGGAAAAAGTTTTGGAGCGGTGCATTCTGCTGATGGAATGGAGAAAGCGATGCAGGCATCCAAAAATGCTTTTGATGAAGCTTTAACACAAGCGGGCTTAGACTATTCTGATATTTATGGCATATATGGTGGAATGAGCGGAATTGACTGGGATTATGAAACGGATCTGATTGTGACCGCGATGCAGGATACATTTTCTGTCCCACGAGTTTCCATTGTGAATGATTGTTTGATTGCCATGCGTGCAGCAACAGACAGTGATCAATGTGCGACGATATGCGCCGGGTCAGGAGTTAATTGTGCCGTGCGCAGCGGAGAACAGCAAATCGTTTTTGGCTATTATATTCCTGATAATATTCAGGGTGGGATTTCGATCGGCGCTTCTGCGGTACAGAAAGTATTTGATGCACAGGCCGGTGTTGATCAGGAGACCATATTGACGGAATATATTACAGGCTATTTCAAGGTATCTACGGTAGACGAACTTTTGCAAAAAAGAGTGAATGGAGAGATTACATCTGCTGATTATCTCAAATTACCGATTACTGTGGAACAAGCAGCACTGGAAGGTGATGCGGTCGCGAAAAGAATATTTGAGAACTTTGCAATAGGGATTGTACCATATGTGCTTTCCGGGATGAAAAAGCTGGGAATACAGGATTCTAAGGTAGATGTGGTTTTATCCGGAAGTATTTTCAAATGTAAAGAGGCGATCCTTCGAGAAACAGTGGAAGTGGAATTAAAGAAAGCAGCAAAGAATGCAAATATTATTGATGCAATCTATGAACCAATTGTAGGAGCATATCTGATGGGACTTGACAGTTATCTTGGAAAACCTTCGGAAGAAGTCTACCGGACAATTATGAGGGAGCAATTAAATTATAATATATTAAGAAAATGAGGAGGAAGAAAATGAAAGCAAAGAAAATCTTAAGTGTGCTTATGGTATTGGCTATGACAGTATCGCTGGCAGCATGTGGAACAACCACTGTGGAACCTACCGATACAACAGAGAGCACGACTGTTACGACAGGAGATGTAACGACAGAAGATGGAACAACAGAAGATGCAACCACGGAGGCAAGTGTTAGTGGGATGGAACTTACTGATGAGGAGATTACATTGAAATTCTGGGATATCTGGCCGGAAGGACAGCCTATGGCTCCCATCATAAAGGATTACATTGCACAATATGAAACTGCTCACCCTAATATTCATATTGAAGAGGTTGCAACGCAGGAAGT
>JBASOB010000458.1:0-6763 GCA_049657865.1 Mobilitalea sp. | reverse complement strand
TACTATAATTGACGACAAAGCTAATATCATAGTCAGAATTACATTCGTTACCTGTTCGTTTAGGTATTGTCTTATTTCTTCAAAATTCTGTGTTTCATAATAAATATAATTTTGAATTTCTTCTTGTATCAGTTCCGTCAGAATATAGATATCCGACTCGAGCATTTCAAGATTATCCTCATAACGTCCCGGTTGTTCAGGGTTATCACGAATTTCATTCGTACGGTCTTCTAATGTGTTTAAATTATGCAAGATACGCTTAATCCAATTCTTACTTTTTCTGCTAGTAGTAATCTTCTGCAGATTCGTAAAATTATTTCGCGCAGAATCAATTAATTCATAAGGATTTTCTAAATCAGCATTTCGATCAATCGTATCAAATGTTTCTGCTTCTACCACTATCTTATACATACTTTCATCCATCTCTTCTTTGAAATTGATGTTATATGCATTCGCGGAGGTAATGGTACGTACAATCTGGTCATAGGCGGTACTGTAATTACGAAGAGCCGCAATCTGGTAGATAGAAAGAATTATCATCGGTATAATAATAACAACCGCTACCAGAAAAAGCTTCAGACTCAGAGGGTATTTGATGTTCTTTTCCTGTTTATATTTTCTCATTCTTCACCCTTTCCCTGCATGCGGTATTCCGATGGTGTACAGTTTTGGGTTTTTCTGAAAATATAGCTGAAATAATGAGAATCCAGATATCCCACCAGATATCCGATTTCTGTAATCCTCTTATTGGTGCATCTTAAATACTCTTTCGCTTTCTCCATGCGGATATCCGTAAGATATTCGATAAAAGTGATGCCAGTTTCCTGATTGAACAACGAACTAAAATAATTGGGACTCATATTAACATTGGAGGCTACTTTATCGAGCGTGACATCATTCAAGGCATAATTATTCTGGATATATTCCTTTGCATTTTCTATCAGTGCAACATATCGTCTCTGACTATTCTTATTCCGCAGATCAATCGTCTTCTTGAGTATATTTTTAAAGAAAGTATAGCAGTCTTCAATACTTGAAAGTTGTCCTATGATATCATTCGTATCCTTCATATTATCCTGCATCTGCTTCTTAGGATATTCTAGTTGCTGCAAGAATTTCATTACAACAAAATATCCATCCAAAACCACATACTGTCTGAAAAGAGTAGAATTTAGTACATTAGAGCCAAGACTATCAAAATAGCTATCTACAAACCCATCCACATCCTGCATCATACCTCTTTTTAAAAACTCTTCTACCAGATTCCGGTCGATTTTATCCAGATTCAGTTCATTGATATTGATCCGATTTCCTATCTGCTCTTTAATATTACGAACATCATGATAAGATAGGAACTTGTCTTCATTCTCAAAATACCGCATAGAAAAAGCACTGTTGGCATCTAGGTAGGATTGCTGCAGATCGCGAATACGATGGACAATTCGTCCGATTCCGCTGAAATAGTGTACCTTCTTATCGCAGATCTGTATCAGCATATTACGTAGATCTTGGATAAGTGTATTTATCTGTTCTTCGTTATCACCCTGAAGAATAAATGCCCAGCCATCAACATCACGTTCAAATACTTTTATCTCCGTATACTTTTTAAGTTCTTCCACCATTCTTAGTTCGCATTGTACGATTTCATCGGAATACTCATACATATCCTCTTGTGCTTTCAGTTGAAACAGCATAATACAGAAGGTACTTGCTACCATATTGATTCCAAGTTCCTCCTCTTGTTCAATGATCTGAGACAGCGACATTTTCCCGTTGACTAAAGAATTAAAAAAGTCTTTTCTTTTTTCTCCTTGTTTTTGATAAATCAAATGCTGGTACTGTTCCATTACCTGCTTATCTTCACGATCTTTTTCAATTACGATTGCTGCATTTTTCACGGCAGCCACAAGTTTTTGTGAGGTGATAGGCTTGAGCAGATATTCGCTGACTCCAATATCAATCGCACGCTGTGCATATCCGAAATCACTATATCCACTGATAATTATGATTTTCAACTGTGGCATATCTTTTTTCAATAGTTTGCTTAACTCGAGTCCATCCATAAACGGCATTTTAATATCGGTAATTAGGATATCCGGTTGCTCTTTAATAATCATTGGATATGCTAATTCTCCATCACTTTCATCGCCGACGATTTTAAAGCCATTTTCTTCCCAGTTAATATTATTTTTTATTCCTTCTCTTACTACAATTTCATCTTCTACCAGAAAAATCTTATACATGTTTCCCCCTCCAAATGTCACCATGCCATTATCCCCAATGCATTTCATTTACTACATTTTTTAATATTATAACATTATTTTACTATATATGGTATAATTAATATCATACATTTTTACTATTTGACTATAAGCAAACCACTTGCCTTTCACTAAATAAATGAAAACAGGAACTTATTATCAGAATTTGGAGGGAAATCATGAAAACAAGATCATGGATAAGTAATTTAATCAATCTTATATTACTATTATTCCTTATTGTTATGAAAGAGAATGTCGACAAATTGGCTTTAGACTCCTATTATAAATTTAATTCCAGTTCTCTTATATGTTATACAGTGATCAGCATACTTCTTGGTTTATGTATTGGATTGTTTTTGGGATTAGAGCATTTCACCAATGAAATAGGTAAAGGCGGGATATGGAAAATAAATTTACCGAAATTAATTTTGATTGGTATTCCTTCTTTCTATTTTTCACTCGCTAATGTGTGGATCTTTAGTGGCAGCAAATTTTTACTGAATATAATTGCGTTTCCACTGATTCATTTCTTAGGATTTGGTTCTAGTTATATATCCTTATTTCAAATCGTACTTGGCTTTACTGTTATAACAAGTTTTTATATGGTTAAGAATAATTGAAAATAAAATTTTAGACGCTGTAGCGCATAAAAAACCTACCATATATTATTATTTTTAGTCTTCAATCCTGAAGGCATACAATATAATTATGATAGGTTTTTAGTTTATATTTGTAGATTATAATTATTCTTTGAATCACTTGATTCAATTTCTTAATCTTGCTACATGTACTGTTCAATCACTTAAATAAACAAGTTGACGTTAGAATCTTCTGCTTCTCCAAGATAGTAACCAACTCCGGCAATTTTAACGCCATCGATTAATTCTTCCTTCTGTAATCCCATGAGATCCATTGACATTTGGCAAGCTACGATTTCGATTCCACTGTCAATTGCGGACTGAATTAATTCCTCAAGGGAAGAGACATTCTTGTCCTTCATCAGTTTACGAATCATCGCTCCGCCCATACCCATCATGCTCATTTGAGATAATTTAAGTTTTCGGCTGCCTCTTGGCATCATTTTAGCGAACATGGTACCCATGAAGTCTTTCTTCAATTTCACTTTCTCCGGTTTCCTAAGGATATTAAGTCCCCAGAAGGTAAAGAACATCGTTACCTTTTTACCCATGGAAGCCGCACCGTTAGCAATGATGAAAGAAGCGATTGCTTTATCTAAATCTTCACTGAATACTACAATTGTCTTATTGTCTCTTACTGGTGTATTTAAATTAAATTGATTTACCGGATCACTTTTTATATTTTTCTTAATGAAGGCAGTGATATAACTTCCCTTTTTTTCAAGATCTACCAGTTCATTATTGGTTCTCTTACACCAGGCTTTAATATCTTCAAAGAATCCTGGGTCGGAAGCACTCACTTTAAGGATCTGGCCTTCCGTCATATCTGAGATGGAAGCTTTCACTTGCATCAGCGGTCCTGGGCAGGATAACCCGCAAGCATCTAGCGTTTTATCATAAGTTCCGCTTTGTACTGCTTCCTTCTTTACTGCCTGTGTATCAGGATCAATTACGATTCTAGAAGCTGTCGGGATGTTTTCTTTGCTGATATCAGAAGCATTTCCTTTATTACTAGTTAATCCGCTTTCTGTACTACTATTTCCGCTCTCTTTATTACTATTTAATTGACTTGTTCTACTGTCTGTATCACTATTTATTTGATTTGTTCTGTTGTCGTTGCTGTTATCCTCTTTTTTTTTTGAATTACCTTGATTAAATTGTGCCGGTTTATATTTCATTGCGGAATTTGTCTTATATCCACCCGTCACATTCTGTACTTGATACCCTAACTGAGTTAACATCTGATCTGCAATATATCCGCGTAGACCAACCTGGCAATATACAACTACAAGTTTATTTTTATCAATTTCTGACAATCTCTCTCTTAACTCATCTACTGGAATATTAACTGCATCCTCAACATGTCCATTACTATATTCTTCATCACTTCGAACATCTACGAAGGTATAATCTTCTCGATTCAGTTTCTCAAGCTCCGTCCAAGTAATCAAGTGGCTTCTTCCTTCTAGTACATTCTGTGCCACAAATCCTGCCATGTTGACTGGATCCTTTGCAGATGAAAATGGTGGCGCATATGCCAGTTCCAGTTCAGTCAGGTCTTCTACCGTTCCATTTAAACGTATCACGGTAGCAATAACATCAATTCTCTTATCTACTCCGTCAAAGCCAACGCCCTGTGCTCCAAGGATTTTACCTTCTGTATTAAAAATAAGCTTTAAGGTCATTGGTACAGCTCCAGGATAATAAGATGCATGAGAAACCGGATGAATGAAGATTGCTTTATAAGGTATTTCTGCCTTTTGAAGTGTTCTTTCATTATCACCTGTACTTGCTGCTGTTAGTCCGAAGACTTTTATGATTGAGGTTCCTTGTGTGCCATTGAACCTGCTATCAAGTCCAGCAACATTATCCGCAGCAATTCTGCCTTGCTTATTGGCAGGGCCTGCCAGTGGAATTGTTGTATTTGATTTGGTAATAAAATCTACAACTTCAATCGCATCTCCAACGGCATAAACACCCTCCTTATTGGTTTGCATTTTATCATTCACAAGAATATGTCCTCTTGCTCCAAGCCCGATTCCTGAATCCTTCAAAAATGATGTATCCGGAGCCACACCGATTGCAAGCACCACAATGTCTGCAGTAATCTTAATATCACTGGCAAGAATTACTTCAACCTCTTTGCCGTTTTCTTTAAATTCTTTTACCCCATCGCCAAGAATTAAGTGAACACCATTTTCAGCTAATTCTTTCTCTGGAACAACTACCATATCCGTATCAAAAGGTGCAAGGATATGAGGTGCTGCTTCTACTATTGTTACATCAAGTCCTCTATCTTTAAGATTCTCAGCCATCTCAACGCCAATGAACCCGCCACCGATTACGACTGCCCTATCAATACCCTTTTTATCTACATATGCTTTAATTCTGTCAGTATCCGGAATATTACGGAGAGTATAGATCATCTCGCTGTTAATTCCCGGTATATTGGGGCGAAGAGCTCTTGCACCCGGAGAGAGTATCAAGTAATCATAGCTTTCTTCGTAAGTACCTTTCAGTTTACTGTTTACAGTAACCTGCTTTTTCTCAGTATCTACTTTTACAACCTCGCTATTATTACGAACATCAATATTAAATCTTGCTTTCATAGCTTCCGGAGTCTGAACCAGCAATTTATCTCTTTCTTTAATACTTTCTCCAATATAATAAGGCAGTCCGCAATTTGCAAAAGAAATATACTCATCTCTTTCAAACATAATAATCTCTGCATTCTCATCCAGTCTTCTAAGTCTTGCTGCAGCTGATGCTCCTCCAGCTACTCCACCTACGATTAATACCTTTTTACTCATTCTTCTTCCTCCATCTGACCACTTTGTGTGGTATCCTCAAATAATACTTTAATTAGTTCCTCTACCTTTTCATTGCATATTTTATAATGTATCTCTAATCCATCTCTTCTGCCTTCAATAATCCCTGCTGCTTTCAGCTTCTGTACATGCTGTGAAACAGTTGACTGCGGAGTTCCAAGACAAGACTGCATATAACTTACATTGCATTCCCCTTTTCTAATTAATCCTTTTATTATGCACAGTCGAACTGGATGTGCTATTGTCTTAAGCAATTCAGCCATATCCGTATATTTCAAATAATCTTTTTCCACTTTTTGCCTGCTTTCGTTATTATTTCAATGTATCAAATCATAAACACTTAAATCCGATTAATTTCTTAGTTTTTTTATATTTGTATATTCAAATATTACGATATAGTTAGCGCTTTGTCAACCATTATATTGTTAATATTTAATCAATCTTTCGGCTTATTATTACACATTTTAAAGATTATCCTATTTTTGGTATTATATTACATCATTAGTTGAATTATTTTCAATCAAATGATATAATTGTAAGAACAATAAAATTCTAATATAAATATAACTTTTTGAAGAGTAATCTATTTCCCGTACGAAGAACGGAGGATATTAATGAAAGTACTCGTCGTAGATGATAGCCAGCTAAATCTGGCAATTGCACAACAATATCTTAATGCAATTACCGCTATTACACAGATTTTTGTAACTACACAGCCACAAAAAGTTAAAGAAATTGTAGATGAACAAAAAATAGATATTCTTATTCTTGATATTATCATGCCGGAAATCACTGGCATCGATCTTCTCGCACTCTTTAGGTCTGATAAACAGTATGATGATATACCAATCATTATGCTTACCTCACTAGATGATATGGATAGTTATCAAAAGTGTTATGATCTTGGTGCCTTTGATTATATTAACAAACCCATCAAACCAATCGAATTGAATGCACGTTTAAAAGTTGCCATTGAATCAAAAAATAACTCCAACAATCTGAAAGCCATGGTAGAAGTCACCAAGAAGCAGAATGA
>JBASOB010000457.1:0-4896 GCA_049657865.1 Mobilitalea sp. | reverse complement strand
TCGTTCACCCTTCTTTTATGATTTATTCGTTATTACTTAGATTTTTCTCAATTTTTTCATTGATTCTCTGTTCTGTAAAATTAACGCACTGCAAAATTGAATTATATACTTCGACAGCTTTTGCACTGCCATGTGTCTTCACGACAAGACCTTTTAAGCCAAGTAAAGGTGCACCGCCGTACTTAGAAGCATCAAAATCCTTTAAGGTTTCCTTTAATGCTGGTTTGACAAGTAAAGCGCCTATCTTGCTTCGTGTTGTGCTCATTAATCCTTTTTTGATCTTACTCACTAATGCAGTTCCTAGACCTTCATATAGTTTAAGAATTACATTACCTACAAAAGCTTCACAAACAATAACATCAGCACCGCCATTTGGAATTTCTCTGGCTTCGATACTACCAATAAAATTAATATCATTGCAATTTTTAAGTAAGGGGAAGGTTTCTTTGACTAATTGGTTTCCTTTTTCTTCTTCCGCTCCGATGTTTACGATTGCTACTCTTGGATTCTTAATTCCAATTACATTTTCCATATAAATGGATCCCATCTTTGCAAATTGAACTAAATGGGAGGACCGGGCGTCTACATTAGCTCCACAGTCTACTAATAAAGAAACACCTTTCATGGTTGGAATCAGTGGGGCTAAAGGAGGTCGTTCCACTCCTTTGATTCTACCAACGATAAGCTGGCCTCCTGCAAGTACAGCTCCGGTGCATCCTGCCGATACAAAAGCATCTGCCTCACCATTCTTTACCATGTTAAGAGCCACTACAATAGAAGAATCCTTTTTACGTCTTATAGCCAAAACAGGTGATTCATTATTCGTTATGATTTCAGGTGCATGCACGATTAGGATTCGTTCTTTATCATACGTATACTTGCTAAGCTCCTCATGAATGACATCTTCAACTCCTGTTAAAACTATTTTGATATCTTTCTTGTCCTGAACTGCAAGTACTGCTCCTTTGACGATTTCGAACGGAGCATTATCTCCACCCATTGCGTCAACAACGACCGTAATCGTATTCTGCATAATAATAACCATGCCTTTCTCTCTGCTTGCAAACTTTGGGATGCAGGCACAAATTTGCGTGTAAAGATCGTACTACTTTACACTAGCCTCCATTTCTTTTCGACCCACAAAATTTGGACCATAACACAAATTCTGTAATATGAAAAGTAAAAACTTCATATTTATCCGACTATTACATTGAGGCATGTAACATTCAGACGTATTAACTTACGATAAATTGTATTAATATAACAGTAAGCTAATCTATAAAACAATATACTCGATATTATTATAAAAATCAACCACATTTTATAAAATAAAAATACCTGTAATGATAGATCAAATTTAAATGATATTCCTAATAATATTGCTCTAGGGTAGATCAAATATTTCGACGGACAAGAAATGAGTACCTTTGAGCAAGTTTCGTAGTTCAAAATCTATAACAAGCTGAATCGACTTATCAATTCAGCTTGTTATGAGCAGCAGGGTAAAATACCTATTGCTGAATATAATTATGCTTTTTTATAAAAAAATGATTTATAATTAGCAAATCCGATTTGCTGAGCCTGTATAATCTGTTCTGTACTACCGACGAAGAGCAAACCGTCTTTCTTTAATGCCTTATTAAAATTTTCGTATATTTTATTTTTCGCATCATCTGTAAAATAGATTAAGACATTACGGCAGACGATCAAATCACAATTTGCGGGATAAGCATCTTTTAGTAAATCGTGATGCTTAAATTCCACGCATGCCTTTATGGAATCGTTAATTTGATATGTCTTGTCATTAATCATAGTAAAATATTTATCTTTAAATTCATCCGGTAAAGCTTTGAGGCTTTTCACGTTATAAAAGCCTGCTTTTGCTTTTTCCATAACGGTTTTATCAATATCGGTTGCAATGATCTTGATTTTATTCAATGGTAAAAACTTGGATAACAACATAGCTAGGGAGTATGGTTCGTCTCCGGTAGAGCATGCCGCGCTCCAAATTTTCAGATCTTTTCCAAACTGATTCATAAGACTTGGAAATACGTCTTTCTCAAGTAAAGCCCATTGTTCTGGATTTCTATAAAATTCGGATACATTAATTGTAATATAATTTATGAATTCATCAAAGGCAGTTTTATCAGTTTTAATCTTAATGACATAATCAGCATAGGACTCGATTTCATATTTTGTGATTAAAGCTTCAATGCGACGCTTCATTTGGCGTTCTTTGTAAGCATTCAAATCAATTTTTGTCATATCGTAAATGGATTGCTTAAAAGTTTCATAATTACCCAGCATGATGAATCTCCTTATCATAAGTTATAATGTGGTAAATCCTTCGCAAAGTCTACACTTTACGAAGGATTTTAGTTAAATAAAATATTCAATAAATGTTATTAAAATTATTCGTTTATTTCTTCTGCTACAACTTCAGTAGTTTCTACTTCAGCAGTTTCAACTTCAACAGTATCAGCATCAGCTTCTTTTTCAGTAGCTTCTAATGCTTTTACGCTTAAACTTATCTTTTTATCATCTTTATTGAATTCAACAACTTTAGCTGTAACTTCCTGACCAATCTTTAATGCATCGGAAGGTTTCTCAACATGCTCTTTAGAAATCTGAGATACATGAAGAAGTGCATCGATTCCAGGCTCAAGTTCAACAAATGCACCAAAGTCTGTCATACGAGCTACTGTGCCAGTAACAACATTACCAACAGCAAATTTCTCTTCTGCATTGATCCAAGGATTTGCGTTTTCAAACTTTAAGCTGAGTGCAATTTTCTCGCCTTGGATATCTTTAATGAAGGCAGTAACTGTCTCGCCAACTTTAAATACTTTCTTAGGATTCTCAACTCTGCCCCAAGACATCTCAGAAATATGAAGAAGTCCGTCAGCACCGCCAAGATCGATGAATGCACCAAAGTCAGTGATATTCTTAACAATACCTTCAATCGTCATACCAACAGCGATTTTCTCAAATAAAGCTTTCTTTAAGGTATCTTTCTTAGCAACGATTAATTGTTTACGATCTCCGATAATTCTTCTCTTCTTTGGATTGAATTCTGTGATTACGAAGTCAATCTTCTCACCTGCATATTTAGCGAGGTCTTTCTCATAGCTGTCAGAAATAAGACTTGCAGGAATAAATACTCTTGCTTCATCTACAATAACACTTAAACCACCGTTAAGTACCGCTGCAACTCTAGCAGTTAAAACTTCATGATTCTCAAATGCTTCTTCTAATTTCTTATTGCCCTTTTCAGCAGCAAGTCTCTTATAGGTTAAGGAAACCTGTCCTTCTCCATCATTTACCTTAAGGATTTTAGCAGACATGGTCTCGCCTACAGTTACAACTGTTCTTAAGTCCAGGTTTGGAGTATTGGTATACTCGCTTCTTGTGATAATACCTTCCGACTTGTAGCCTATATTTAAGATAATCTCATCTTCTTTAACACCTAAGACAATTCCTTCTACAACATCACCGTTGCTTATTTTAACTACCTTTTCTTCTTCTAATAATTGTTCAAAACTTTTTTCTGACATAACGGTATGAACCTCCTTGATAATATTATTTGGGGTTGAAGCCCCTGCTGTAATACCTACGTTCCGATAAGATTTAATCAAACCTAAATCCAAGTCAACAAGTTTCTGTATATAGTAAGTATTTTCACATTCTTTTTTACAAATTTCATATAGCTTTCGTGTATTCGAGCTATTCTTTCCACCTATCACTACCATAGCATCGGACTGCTGTGCTAATTGATATGCTTCGGTCTGCCTTTCTTCCGTGGCATTGCAAATCGTATTTAAAACAAATATATCATAACCCTTTTTTGTGATAATTTCAACTAAATCTTGAAATTTCTTGTAATTAAATGTCGTTTGGGAAACAATACATAGTTTTTGATCCTTTGGAAGGTTGAATTCGTTCGCCTCTTCTTCCTTCTCAATTACAGTATACCTATAAGAACCGGAGATAGATTCGGAATTATTACACCAGCCAATAATTCCTTGAACTTCCGGATGATCCTTGTTGCCAATAATGATGATGTGCTGCCCTTCCTGACTTTTCTGCTTGACAGCCAGATGTATTTTCTTAACATAGGGACAGGTTGCATCGATAACTTTATGTCCATAGGAAGAGATTTCTTGTTGAAGTGTTTCTGATACCCCGTGGGAACGGATGACTACGGTACCAAGTGGTAGTGTTTTTAATTCTTCAGGGGATTCGATTACTTTAACACCCTTCTTACTTAAATCCTCTACGACCTCTTCATTATGTATAATTGGTCCAAATGTATAGACATTCATTCCATGATCTACTTCTTGATAAACCAGATCAACTGCGCGCTGTACGCCAAAACAAAATCCTGCGTTTTTCGCTACTTTAATATTCAATAAAATCAGACTCCTTATTTCACTTTTCTTTTATATAAATCCATGATAGCAGTGACTACTTCTTCAATATTCATATCAGAGGAATCTAAATAAATTGCATCTTCTGCCTGCTTTAAAGGTGAAACTTCACGAGTCATATCTCTGTCATCACGTTCGATAATATCATTTTCAATTGCTGTAACATCCGCGTCCACACCTTTTTGCACAAGCTCAGCCCATCTTCTTCTAGCACGCTCTTTGGAGCTGGCGCTTAGATAAATTTTTAAATTGGCATTCGGAAGAACACAGGTTCCAATATCTCTTCCATCCATAACGACGTTTGCTTTTGCAGCAAGACTTTGCTGTAATTCTACAAGTTTGGTACGTACGGCTCTGTTAACGGAAGATGCACTTGCCATATTCCCAACTTCTTCTGTTCGGATCTGGCTGTTGACATCCTCACCGTTCAGTACGACGATTTGTTCCCCGTTTTTGTAATCAATAGTGA
>JBASOB010000456.1:0-3576 GCA_049657865.1 Mobilitalea sp. | reverse complement strand
CTGTAATATATCTTTTATTTTATGAGCAATCTTCACCAGGCATTCATCCCCTTTAAGATGCCCATAGTAATCGTTATATTTCTTAAATAAATCAAAATCAATCATAAGTACGGACAAGTATTCTTCGGCTGCTTTTGCTTTATTCCATTCAACTAATATGGTCTCATTATACTTCCGGCGATTTGCGATCTGGGTCAGTTCATCAATGTAGGTATTTTCTCTTTCTAAATCTCTATTTCTTTTTATTTCTATTTGGTTTTTGATTCTGCCCATGATACTCAGAATACTGAAAG
This sequence comes from Mobilitalea sp., assembly GCA_049657865.1. Lineage (GTDB taxonomy): Bacteria > Bacillota > Clostridia > Lachnospirales > Lachnospiraceae > Mobilitalea. The sequence continues at coordinate 3,283 of JBASOB010000456.1, read as the reverse complement.
GTTTCGTAATATAGTCTACAACTCCCAACTGAAAGGCATATTCTTCGTTTTTCTCTCCCTCAAGCGCAGTAAGAAATATGATTGGTACCTCTTTGGTTTCCGGAATTTCTCTTAGTCTGAGACACACCTCATATCCATCCATTTCTGGCATCATAATATCTAATAAGATAATATCCGGTGGATTTTCGGTAGCTGAGGCAATTGCTTCCTTTCCGCTTGAGGCAATTCGAATATTATATTCAGTTTCTAAAGCTTTTTCTAACAACATCAGATTGATGGGTTCATCATCTACTAATAAAATACTTGGTTTGCTTGCTACTTTTTCGATATCTTCTAAGGAGATTGCTGTTTCTTCCTTAGTTTCTGGTGATTGTACCTTCGTATCAACTGAATAATTTATAGTTGTATCCTTATATGGGGAATACTTCATAATTAGTTTGGTTAATTCTTCCAAATTAACCGGTTTGCTGATATAATCATCCATTCCAGATTGTAAACATTTATCTGCATCTCCAAGCATGGCATTTGCTGTCATTGCAATAATTGGTATATGTGTAACACCCTGTTCAATTGCCCTGATTTCTCCAGTGGCCTGATAACCGTCAAGAATCGGCATTTGACAATCCATTAAAACGACATCAAACTTCTTTTCAGAATAAGCTTTGACTGCTTCTCTCCCGTTCACAGCAATCTCGCACTGAATACCTTTCATTCTTAGATAACGTATCACAAATTCGCGATTTAGTTCACTGTCATCAACGATTAAGATGTGTAAAGCCTTCAAGGGGTTAATCTCTGATTCTTTCATTGAAAGTTTTAACTTCTCTTCGGCTTCGCTGATACCACCCATTACCATGGTCATGCACTTAAGTAATTCATCTCGTTTATAGGGCTTCGTTATGAAACCGGCAAAACCGTTTTCTCTTGCCTTTTCAGCCCCTCCTTTAATAACTACCGATGTTAATAATATTAATGGTATTTCTTTGGCAAATGGAATATTAGATAATGTTACTGCAAAATCATAACCACTCAAGCCTTGCATACTATAATCCACCAGAATAGTATCATATTTATCTTCTGTCATACGAATTACATTGCTGAGTGCTTCTGCCGCATTATCTGCTTCAGTTACCACGCATTGTACTTCCTGAAGATATAGCTTCGCTATTTCACGGTTCATTGCATTATCATCTACGATTAGCACTTTCTTATCTTTTAAGATTGAATAATCCATTTCTAACTTCATCGGAATTATATCAGTATGAATTAGTTTCATTGTAAATGTTATTTTGGACCCACGGCCTTCTTCACTCTCTATTGTAATATTACCGCCAATCATCTGTACGATAGATTTACAGATAGCAAGTCCTAACCCTGTCCCCCCGTACTTTCTTGTCGATGAACTATCTGCTTGGGTAAAAGGATTAAAAATCTTGTCAATTACTGCTTTACTCATTCCGATACCGGTATCTTTCACCGAACAGGATACGATATCAATATTATCTTCTTCTCTTAATAGTGCTACTTCAACAAATATACTTCCGTGTTCCGTGAATTTAAGCGCATTGCTAATAAGATTCGATATCACCTGCCGAATTCTAGTCGAATCACCTACTGCGAATTTTGGTACTTCCTGATGTATTAATACATTCAAATCAATGCCTTTTAATCTTGCCCTTGCTGCAAAAGGAATCACAGCGGATTCCACGGCTCCATATAAATCAAATGGAATACTTTCCAGCTCCATTTTACCTGCCTCAATTTTAGATACATCTAAAATATCGTTGATAAGACTCAGCAGATTATCCGTTGAAATCTTAATATTATTAATATATTCAATTTTATCTTTGTTTGTCTCATTCATTTCTAGCAATTGCAAAAATCCCACAATTCCATTCATCGGAGTTCTGATTTCATGACTCATATTGGCAAGGAATCTACTTTTTGCAACATTTGCCTTTTCTGCCTCTTCTTTTGCGTTAGTCAGCAGCTGTTCCTGCAGTATCCGTGTCTTGATATTTGATAGAATCTGAGAATAAATCGTGAGTAATGTAATTTCTACTTCAGAAAATCTATGAATACTGGTAATATACTCGAAGGATACAAATCCTACGCACTCATTATCACTGGTAATTGGAAAGGTGATGAAACTTTTTATTTTATTTTCGATCAGATAATTTTTAAGGCTGTTGGTGTCCGGTAATTCTTCGGAATCCGCAACCATAATCATATTACAGTGTTGATTGTTTCTTCTCCAATCATCATAAGCTTCCATTAAAAAGTGCTTTTTATTAAGTCTCTCATTATCAGTATCCCTATGCCAATCTATGACTTTAAAGGCGATATCACCACTCACATCATAAGTATATGCATTGTCCGCTAATAGGAATTCACTGATATCACTTAAGGATCTGTTAATTATGTTAAGAACCTGACTGATTGGAGCATTGATAAGTTCCGTTGAAATGTTCATTAAAAGTCTCTGCATCCCTGATTGGTATATCATTGTTTCTTCAGCTATTTTCTGATTCGTAATATCAACCATTACCGTAAGGAAATAATCAGTTCCATTACTTTCAATCACTTCGCCTGAAAAAAGCCCAATTAGTAATTCGCCGGATTTTATTCTCATTTTCACTTCTTCATTATATATGCTTTTTCTTCCGGACAATTCATCAATAATCCTGACCTGCTTGTCTGTCAGTTCAAATAGCTTCAGTTCGGCTACTGATTTGCCGATTACTTCTTCCCTTTGATATCCTGTTTTTATTAAAAAAGCTTCATTCACTTCAGTAAATATTCTATCTATAGTTGTAATAATTGCCATTAACGCTGGATTATGCTGAAATACTTTATTGAATTTTTGAAGAGATTCCTGTTCCTTAGATAAATCCTGGGAAGCATAAAAAATACAATCCGTATTATTCCATTTTCCAATCCAAATTCTATTTTCAGCAGGAATATAAGTTCCGTCTTTTCTAACTAACGGAATTGTACTTACCATTCTCTTTTTATCATATATCTCTCGTTGTACCTGCTCGACTTCTTCTCTCTGATCAACTGAGGTAATATCAAATATATTGATCCAAGACATTTCCTTCCTTGAATATCCAAGCATCTCCCTTAGTGCAGTATTTGCAAATATAATTTTTCCCTGACTATCGGTGATATAGATCATTTCTTTTACTGTATCAAAAAAATTCCCAAAATTCACTTCCATCGCCATTAACTTATCGCTGATTTCTTTTCTTTTAGTGATATCACGGCTGATTGAGATTACACC
>JBASOB010000455.1:0-2594 GCA_049657865.1 Mobilitalea sp. | reverse complement strand
TTCGGAATACTGACCGATCAATGCAAGTTCCGTAAAGCTGACCTCAAGATGGAATAAGTTCTTAAGAATAATGATCTTGTACTCTTTGGCAAGCTGATGGTGGCTTCCCATGTATCTCTTCAATATGATTATGAAGTAACCGGAATTGAACTGGATACTATCGTAGAAGCAGCTTTGAAGCAAGAGGGCGTAATCGGAGCGAGAATGACCGGTGCAGGTTTTGGCGGCTGTGCAGTCAGTATCGTAAAAGAAGCTGCAATTGAAAAGTTTATAGAAAATGTAGGTAAAGAGTATAAAGACAAGATAGGTTATGAAGCCTCCTTTTATGTAGTGGAAGTTGGAGACGGTCCAATCGTACTTTAATAAGTAAATCTCAGTAACCAGATGTTCACAACATAGAAAGGCAAGGTGTTATTATGACAATTTTAGTATTAGGCGGTGCAGGATATATTGGTTCTCATACTGCATATGAGCTGATAGAACGAGGAGTAGATGTAGTAATTGCAGATAATCTAGAGACAGGTTTTATCGAAGCAGTTCATCCAAAGGCACGCTTTTATCAAGGAGATATTCGTAGCCGAAGTTTTGTTGACAGTGTATTTGATAAAGAAAAAATTGATGCAGTAATTCACTTTGCAGCAAACTCCTTAGTTGGAGAGAGCATGACGAATCCACTGAAATATTATGATAATAACGTATGCGGCACAAAAGTTCTATTAGAATCTATGGTAGCGCATCATATTAATAAGATAGTTTTCTCCTCTACAGCAGCAACTTACGGCGAACCGGAACGAATTCCGATTCTTGAGACGGATCGCACGGAGCCGACGAATCCATATGGTGAAACCAAACTATCCATGGAGAAGATGTTCAAATGGACGAGTAAGGCACATGATTTGAAATTTGTTTCCCTTCGTTACTTCAATGCCTGCGGTGCTCATAAGAGCGGACAGATCGGCGAGGCACATAACCCAGAGTCGCACTTAATTCCTTTGATTCTACAGGTTCCAAATGGTCAGAGAGAGTCTATCAGTATTTTTGGCAATGACTTTGATACCAAGGATGGTACTTGCATTCGTGACTATATTCATGTAACTGATTTAGCACAGGCACATATCTTGGCAGTTGAATACCTGATGAAGGGGAATGACAGCAGTATCTTCAATCTTGGCAACGGTATCGGTTTCTCCGTAAAAGAAGTAATTGAAGTAGCTCGTAAAGTTACAAAGCATGCAATACCTGCAGCTGAAGTTCCGAAACGTGCGGGTGACCCTGCACAGCTGATTGCTTCCAGTGAGAAAGCAAGAACAATTCTTGGTTGGAAACCGGAATATGCAGATCTTGAAGAAATTATTGCCTCTGCTTGGAATTGGCATAAAAATCATCCGAATGGTTACAAATAGTAAATCTTTCAAAAGCTACCCTTGTATCTGAACTCAAAGGTGAACAGTACTGAAAGGCAGGATAAATCACAATTGTTAAAGAAAGGAATTATGATATTTGACTTCTATCAATATCATAAAAATCTAATATGATATATAAATTAATAAATAGATTGGTTCAATACGGAGTTACCACCGGCTTGGTGGAAAAACAAGATGAGATCTATACCATCAATCAACTCTTGGAGCTGTTTGAACTAGATGATTATCAAGAAACAGAAATAACAGAAGAAAAATTTAATCTGGAAAAAACGCTGAGTGCTATGATGGATTATGCGCATGAGCATGGAATATTGAAACAAAACAGTATTGTATACCGTGATTTGTTCGATACGAAGATTATGAGTAAACTTGTTCCTGCACCAAGTGTGGTAAATAATAAATTCCGTGAGCTCTATCATGTTTCACCAGAAAGTGCTACCGAGTATTATTATAAACTCAGCCAGGACACGGATTATATCCGTAGATACCGAATCAAGAAGGACATCAAGTGGGTGACTGAGACAGAGTTCGGTGAAATTGATATCACGATCAACCTATCAAAGCCGGAGAAGGATCCCAAAGCAATCGCTGCCGCAAAGCACGCAAAGCAGAGCGGTTATCCGAAATGCCTCTTATGCAAGGAAAATGTCGGCTATGCCGGAAGAGTCAATCACCCTGCAAGACAGAACCACAGAACGATACCGATTAAAATCAATCATCAGGACTGGGGATTTCAATATTCTCCTTATGTATATTATAACGAGCACTGTATCGTATTTAATAATGAACATATCCCAATGCAGATTGATAAAGCAGCATTTCGTAAATTGTTGGATTTTGTTAAATTATTTCCACACTACTTTGTAGGTTCCAATGCGGACCTTCCAATCGTTGGAGGTTCTATTCTGAGCCATGATCATTTCCAGGGAGGCCATTATGATTTTGCAATGGCAAAAGCACCGATAGAGCGTACCTTTAAAATTACCGGATTTGAAGAGATTGAAGCTGGTATCGTAAAATGGCCAATGTCAGTAATCCGTCTGCGTTCAAAAGACGATAACATATTAATAGAAGCAGCAGATGAAATTCTGAAGAAATGGCGTTCTTATTCTGATGAAACGGTAGGAATATTTGCAGAAACCAGTGGGGAACCCCATAACACGATTACGC
>JBASOB010000454.1:0-2965 GCA_049657865.1 Mobilitalea sp. | reverse complement strand
GGACAAAGGAAAATATACTGATTGTCTTTCATGGATTCATGCTCTATAATTTTCAAAAAGAATTGCGGAAGCGCGGGTTTGAAGGCCAAAAAATTAAGGCTGTAAAAAATGGAGTTCTCTATGAATTTGAGCTCGAAGAACAGAAGGAAGTAATAATTAATGAGAATAACGCTGATTTGTGTGGGTAAATTAAAGGAAAAATATCTGGCATTGGGTGTTGGAGAGTATGTAAAACGACTGAGCAGATATTGTACCTTGGATATAATAGAATTAGCGGATGAGAAAACACCGGATAATGCAAGTGCAGCCCAAGAAGAGATGATTAAGAAAAAGGAAGGCGAGCGCATATTAAAAGCATTAAAAGAGGATTCCTTCTGTATTGCACTTGCAATCGAAGGAAATTTGCTTTCCTCGGAAGAACTAGCAGCGAAAATAGATCAGCTGGGGGTGAATGGGACAAGTCATATCAGTTTTATCATCGGCGGTTCTCTTGGATTAGCAGAAGAAGTTCTGAAAAGAGCGGATTACAAATTGAGCTTTTCTAAGATGACATTTCCGCATCAACTTATGAGAATGATATTAGCAGAACAGATTTATCGTGCTTATCGAATCAATACAAACCAACCGTATCATAAATAATAATTTCTTACCTAATGGGTATGGAAATGATTAAGTTTATAATAAATATAGATAAAATTCATTGTTACGTAGATATGGAGCTTTCAGTAACACTCAAATATTGGATATTATGTGTGAAACACAATATTAATAGGACAAGTAACTAACCATAGTGATATCGCCATTAAGAGGAGGAAACAGGAAATGAAAACACTCGATTTTGCAATCAACATGGAACAGGAAGGCTATAAGTATTACGCAGAACAGGCTGAATTTAATAAAGACAATGAATTACAGAAAGTATTTCAGGTATTATCAAAATCTGAAAAAGAACATGCAGCCTTATTACAGAAACGAAAAAAACAAGAGGCATTTGACTTAAATGCTAAATTCGAATTACCTGAGATTAAGAATGTGTTTAAAAGCTTGAAGAACTTCCGCAAAGAACATACGACAAAACAACTCGACGTATATAAACTGGCATCCTCACAAGAAGAGAAAAGCATAGATTTATATAATGATATGCTAAGTAAATCATCAGACGATAAGGATAAAGAATTATTTACGTTTTTGATCAAACAGGAAAAAGAACATCTTATTTTATTTGAAGAACTAGTTGCAATGCTGATGAGACCGGAAGAATGGGTAGAGAACGCAGAATTTGGTGAAAGAGAAGAATATTAGAAGATATTCAATCATCAATAAGATAGTGGCAGCTGATGGTATCTAAACTGCTATGATGTAATAAGGATTAAAATAAGGCACTGATAGAGAGTACACTCTCTATCAGTGCCTTATTTATTGGTGTAAAAATCCGCATAGGAGATATCGATTGCTTCATCTTAGGATTCGCATCATGATAATATCATGAATCAACCACTATATTTTGAGGGGCATTTAGGGTTAATATCATGCCTGTTCTTATTTTTGCTTTTCCGATATCTTTGATTCCTTCGCTAGAAAGCATGCCACAGTTTTCTAATTTTTTGACATGCTCTCGTGTGATTCCAAGCTTCAGACTAAGTACTTTATCTAAACGCAGATTCATGGGATAATCACATAATACTTTAATCTGAATAGGTTCTGTTATATTTTCTGGCTTGAAGCAGCATCCGAGTACATCATATTGAAGGTCTTCATAGTTTAATACCGACTTATTTCTGCTATGAGTTATCGTATCGAATGCATATTGCTTGGCCAAGGAGGTATCATTACTGAGATATTTCTCATACAGCTCTTTGTTAACTGTGCTGGAACTGATTCGTGATAGAATTTCCATATTCCAAGTGTTTTTACATTTCGTACATTGATAAATGAGCCATATATCAAGACGACTCTGATTCGCATTTACTCTGAAGTTTCCGCTGCTTTCATATTCGGAGTGATTACCACATTTTGGGCAACTTCTGATTACTTTTGGTTGATTTGAAGGAACTACCTTCCATTCGTAAGTGTTTTGCATTTCTATAAGCTCCTATTAGAGCTGTATAGAATTATGGGAATTTATATTATCTGATAGGTTATATTATTTTATACACGGATAGTAAATCTAGTACAAGGGTATAATTTTATAAAAGAGTAAAACTCTATAAAAGAGCATAGCTTTTTCCGTGATTATTAAATTTACAGCAGGAGTACGATAATTCGTTGTAAAGAGAATCAATTCTAATATAATTAAGATATCTCTAAAAATCCATATATCTATACAGTTCACATTAATTAAAATTTGACATATCAATAAAACCAATTCTAAAAAATGGATGGACAATGGAAATACGATAAGTATGAGAATGTTACAACTCATGGGTTACATAATTTTAATTAATTATGATCAGGTGTAGTCATATGAATTTCCTCCTTCGTTTATGATGTGGTTATCATAACATAAGAGGAGGATTCAGAGATACCTTAATCATATATATGAAATAAGGTTGAGGTGAAAGTGATGATGAATATAAAAATGCTGTGAAACAAAGCTCCATATGAAAAGGAGTATAGGGTTTCACAGCATTTATTTTAATCGAACTACTCTATTGATCTTTCTTTCAAAACGATTCGTTGGATACTTTTGACAGACAGATAAAATTCTTCTGCTAAATCAGCAGTAGTCATACCTTTCTGGTACTTCTGATAAATTTCAGTATCGCGTTGTTTCACCAGATGTTTAGTATTCGTATTTTCACCCCAGCTCTTATGGTTGGCTTCCCTCTTAGGGATATAGATATATTGCCCCTCTGCATATTCCTGTAGCAGGGATAATAACTCCTGCGGCAGAACTATTTCAGCACTTTTATAGCTCATTTTGCTCCTCCTATAATTTTAATTAAGGATTATGCAAAGGCTACTC
>JBASOB010000453.1:0-5477 GCA_049657865.1 Mobilitalea sp. | reverse complement strand
TGCTATATTAGTAACCATCTGAGGTAGAAAGGATGCCAGTTTTGGTTTCTGTGCAATGATAGTTGCATCGATATTTTCAATCACGAATAGTTTATCATCAATTAACATTTTAACCTTTTTCAACAATTCTATACTTGAAATCCCTTTATATACTGGATCCGTATCCGGAAAATGTTTTCCAATATCCCCAAGTGCCGCAGCTCCTAACAAAGCATCCATGATGGCATGTACCAATACATCTGCATCAGAATGTCCGAGCAGCCCCAAATCATAGGGAATGTTTACTCCTCCAAGAATTAATTCTCTATCTACCACTAACTTATGTACGTCATAACCTGATCCAATTCTCATATTATTTATCTTCCTTTCCGTATTATCTACCAATCATAATAATAGTCTTACTATCTTTATCCAATAATAATATCATTTATTTTTAAAAAAATATATAGTTATGTATCTTCTATAATTAGGCGGTGTAGATACCGATGTTTAGTAATATTACTTTAATATAAAACTTTGAATCGTGTAGCTAGGTTTACGGCCAAATATCATTGTCTTGCTGAAGTATGGCGCTAGAAATTAATATTCCTGCAATATTGTTAAAAGTATGTCCCTCTTCTAGATATCGTAATAAAAGATATAAAAAAGGTGATATTAATATTTTGTGACCCTTTTTCCAATACCGGGTTATTCACAAAACAAATACCACCTTTTATTGATTTTATAGATGCTTTTCCCATTCTGTCCTATATGCTGCTAGTTCCTTCTCCATAACCGGAATGCGTGTATCTGCAGCTTTACAGTTAACACAAATATTATCTTTGAAAGCCTGCTCCGAGCACTTATCATTAAAGATTTGACTACATCCATAATTGCCACATTCAGAACATCGATAAACAGGATTTTTACAGGGATGATCTTTTCGAATTCCAATACATCGCGCAACATGCGCTTTTTCTTCTTCTGTCATCTCAATATGATGATGATGATTTCCATTTGCGCTAACACGCTTCCACAAAGAACTTTTATTCGTTATTTCCGGCGTAATAATCACTACCTTTCATTTAATAAAAATTAATGAGTTAGTTATTACCAGTACATAAGCCAGCGGTCAGTCATGTCTCTTATTATGAATTTATTGTAACATATTGCAGTAATATCTGCAATCAGCTTATTGCGTAATCGTTGTTTCGTAATAGTTGTTTAGTACTAGTTTTAAGTTAATCGTTATGTCATAAAGAAAGGAATAAAAAAAGTACTGCAATTGCAGTACTTTTAAGTAGCGAAGAAGGGATTTGAACCCCCGACACCGCGGGTATGAACCGCGTGCTCTCGCCAGCTGAGCTACTTCGCCATATAGATATGTTATTCGTGAAATGTAATCTTTTCGCGAAAAGCACTTTATCATTATATTAACAGAAGCCTTTTTTGTCAAGCATACATTTGCAATAAGTTAATATACATAATTTGTAATTCAAGTCAGTGTATGGTTACTGGTAATGAGATAGAATCTAAGTCATCATAATATAGATTCCATCTCATCATCTCAGTTGATATTTCACCTAGGTATCCGTCTGGTAATCCTGCTCAAGACGTCAACTGCCAATGCACTAAATTCCTAGCTACAGAAGCAGCCCGGACAGATTGCCCTGATATACAATATGCAGCTCATGGAGAGCACGGGTGATGGCTACATATAATAGCTTTGCATCTTCATCTCTCGTTTGGTAATTATTTTCGTCCGGATTCCAGATAATAACCGAATCAAATTCCAGTCCCTTCGTCATATGGATTGGCAGAACCATAATTCCGTTGGAGAAGGTCATATCCTCCACGTTTTCATCAAGATGTTCCAGGGTTACATATGGTTTAAGTAATTCCTGTACTTTTAAGGTCTCCTCTACCGTTCTACAGATGATTGCAATTGTATCGTATCCGGATTTTTGAATGTCATGAATCATGTTTACTGTCTCAGATACCATCTTTACTTCACTCGTAACTTTTTTCATGCCAACTTCTTTACCATGCCTGATAATCGGTTCAATATCATAGGTTTGAAACGAACATTTTTTAAGTACTTTACTAGCAAAATCAGATATCTCAACTGTATTACGATAACTTTTTGCCAACAGATAAAAGCGATCCTTTTCCGGAAGAAACACTTCCTTCGTAAGCACTTCCCAATCATTCATACCCGTATCATAATAGATATTTTGGGAAACATCTCCCATAATAGTATAGGTACAGGTTTTAAAAATCTGCTTCATAGTACGGAAGACCATAACACCAAAATCCTGTGCCTCATCAACTACGATATGACTCACATAATCGAAGTCTTTCGTCATTTTCAGTCTTTTCTTCATGTAGGTTAACATTCCAAGATCATACAAATCAATTGTTTTATTCATTAGTTCCTGAATCAAATATTCAATGATTGCTTTTTCTGGAACGTTAATATTTTCCTTCAGGTATTGTTGACGATTGATCTGCAGATCATCAAGGAAATCATAATATACCTCAATTAAATTCAACTTCTTGTTACGGCTGCCAAAGTAATTCCGATATTTCTTCTCTTCTGCTTTAATTTCTTCTTTCGTCTTCTCTGACTCTTCATTCATAGATGTAACTTTGTATGTCAGTCTTTTATTAAGCAAGTCGATTTTTTCAAGCAGCGGCCGTTCTGCGAAGAAATTGAGGAAATACATTATTTCCTCCTGTGAATATATGATTTTTCCTTGATATTCCACCGATTCGGTATTGAAACCCTGAAGTTCATATTGTTTCATGAATTTTATCAATGCATTAATAAAATGGATGGATCCTTTAAATTGTTTCAACTTTGATACTGTCTCCGTATGATCAGAAGAAAGAAGTTTTAAGAAGCTGTTCCCAATTTTATATTTTCCCTTTTTTAAGTCAAAATCTTTATCCAGCAGTAAAAGAAAGAATTCCTCCATCGTCATTTGATTAACATTATATACATCCAGATTTGGAAGAACTCCTGTGATATAGTTCAGAAGCATTTTATTACTGCCGATGATGAAAAATTCATCTGGTCGGAATTTTTCTTTGTAGTTATATAGGATATAAGAAATACGGTGCATTGCAACCGTTGTTTTACCGCTTCCGGCAACTCCCTGTACAATTACGCTGTGAAATGGGTTATCACGGATTATTTCATTCTGTTCCTTTTGAATGGTGGCAATAATCTCTCCAAGTATTACTTCCTTATTCTTGCTTAAATATTTGGTCAAGAACTCATCATTGGCAATCACGTCAGAATCATAGTATTCAATCAATCTGCTGTCGTCAATTTCATAAGTTCTCTTTAGATCCAGCTGAATATCAATCGTCTCTCCAAAAGGCGTAAGGAAAGAACTTTTACCGATATCACTGTCATAATAAACACTGGAAATCGGTGCACGCCAATCGATAATCATATTATCTGAGGTGTTTTTTCGGATTCCATTTTTGCCAAGATATAAGCTGCTATATTCATTATCATCAATTTCCTTATAATCAATTCTCCCAAAATAAGGTTTTTTCAAAGCCAAAATATTCTTATTCAGCGTTCGTTCCATCTGTGACTTCATATCAAGTCCAATTACTAAATCATTATGTAGTTCTGGATTGGCCGACCTATAATTATCATATAATTCTTTTGTTTCCGAATTAAGCTCATCATATTTTTGCATATAATCATTAATATTATATTGTATTACTTTGACGCATTCCTCTAAGTGCTGCTCCTCTTTCTTTCGTTCACTTACAATCTTTGTGTTCAGTATCTTTGTTTCTTCTTTCACTTTTTTTATTTCCTGCATTATAACCTTACCTTTCTCTCTGCTTGCAAACTTTGAGCTACCGTCACAAAGTTGCGTGTGAAAAAGTCATCTTTCACATTATTCTCCTTCATAGCATAGGATTGTGATAAGAAAAACCTCTTTGAATCCAGCTTCTTATGTTTAGCTAAGGCATATCCTATCGCATTCCTATTCGTTGCTTCTATCTATCATCATACTAGTAAAATAAAATATTACTAGACTTTTTCTTTCCGTTGTGTTATCATTCATACTGAAGTTTGATTAAAAATCAGATTACGGATGTCAGAATATTCTGACATTTTTTTATGCCCTTTTTTCGCATTTTCTTATTCACGATCCAGTAGATTTATAGTGTTTTACTCCAAACTTCCACAGCCAGCCGGAGGGAATCAGAAATAAACAAGCTGCGATTGGTAATAACATGTATAATTTCTGCTCTGATCTTCCTGTTAAATATAAAAATGGATAATATTGAAACAATGCATAAGGGACGATATAAATACAGAATTTCAACACTCCTTTTCCATAAATATCAATCGGATATTTCCCAAATTCCTTTGCTCCGTCTGTCAGAATATTCATGAATTCCAATCCCTCCAGCGTAAAGAAACAAATACTTGCATAAATGATAAAAAGACAGCTAAAGACAACGGTTCCCCCAATTACCATCAGCAGCAATGTAAGGATTTTGTCCTTAGTCCAACCAATCTCAGATGTTAGAATGCCATAGACGAACATAACAATTGCCTGAAGCATCCGACCTATCCTGGTAAATTCGATTTTACTTGAAATCACCTGTAAGATTATACTTCTCGGTCGTAATAAGATCCGGTCAAACTCACCATTACCAATTGATTGAGCAAAGGTATCAAAGCCACGCATAAACATTTCTGCTAGCGTATAACTAAAAAGTACCGTTGCAAAGCAGAGAAGAACTTCGCTAAAATGATACCCTTTCACTTCATGAAAACGGACATACATGAAATACATCCCTAAGAACACATTAAAAGAAACAAGAAATTGTCCAATTGAAGTCATGAGAAAAGATATTTTGTACTGCATGGCACTCTTTAAGTGAATTCCAAAAAATTTAAAATATAGTTTCATAAATACCTCCATTCTTCTGCTTCGTGACATTTCAACCACCTTGTACCACTACTCTTTTAAGCGCTACCGTTGTAATTCGTTTCCCGGTCCATAGGATAAGGATTAGCCAGAATAACTGTAAGAATATTCTCCAGTAGATTTGGGTACCTGAGATATCACCGGAATAAACTCGAAGAAATACATTCTGCATGGAGGCAAATGGCAATAGTTCCATTATTTGCTTGATTCCATCCGGCATAAAAGGAATTGGAATTACGAGTCCTGCACAAAATTCTACGATAGAAATGGCAAGCATACGGACACCTGATACTGAAATTGTAAAAAATGCAGATAAATAGATCAACATGCAAAAAGCGACTACTACTAGAAATCCCAAAATCGCAGAAATCAAAGACCAGATTCCGGCATGCACACTGTCCGGCAGGTTTAGTCCATAAGGTTCCGGCAGGAATGCAGCCACAAGTAGAATTGGCATACATCTCAGAACCGCTCTTGATAATCGATTGGCCATGCTTCTGAAAAACCACATATAATACAGTTCCGCTG
>JBASOB010000452.1:0-17254 GCA_049657865.1 Mobilitalea sp. | reverse complement strand
TTATTATACTCGTTTTCATTTTTCCTCCACTTACTATGGCTCATGGTTCAAAACTACAGCATAGGAATTATAGCATTTTAAGGAGGGCAAGTCAAGAACAGCACCCTTTCTACTGTCTCTGAAAGGTAAAATTCGTCATATAGCCAGCAATCCGGCTATTTATCTTGCTGTCCTATACTAAGGTACTTTGGATCAATCCATCACCTTATATCTACTATTATATACATATTATCTAACGAAGGAAACATCCTTTATAAACTTTATTTCGCATGATAATAATATGCTTTGTAAACCCTCTTTCCTGCAAAATGTGTTTACTTTGGAAACTCTCTTATCTATAAAGATATCTTGGTTTAATAAACACTCTTTTATGAAATATATATGTTTTGGAAACTCTCTTTTCTATAATAAAAAATATTATGAAATATTTGCTTTGTAAACCGACTTTCCTATAATAAAAAGTATTACGACATCTCATGAAGAAATGTCGTAATACTTTTATTATATTCACTATGATATTATTTTGTTTATATCTAGATCTTATGTAGAAATTATTCTATCTTGATTTTCTGATCAAATCTTCTAATCCGATCTTCTGATCCATATTTTACTACCTTAAATCCAATCGGTTAATTGCACTGAACATTGCTCTGATGGATGCTTTCGTAATATTCGAACTTGTTCCAACGCCAAAGGTAGTTCTTCCGCTAGGAATATCAAGCATCTGAATATAAGCAGCTGCCTGTGCACTTTCACCACCGGCCAATGCGTGTTCCGAGTAGTCAAGGACTTTAATCTGAATTCCAAGATCTTTCATCAGGCCTTTCATTACTGCATCGATAGGACCATTTCCTGTAGCCTCGAAGGTCTTTTCTTCCCCATGATCCGTATATAATACTGTTACATTAGTACTTGAATCATCACGGTCAGTCAAGTCTTCAATTCTAAATTTCCTAAAATGCAATGGTTCTTTTCGGTCTAAATAACAAGATTTAAACTCGTCCATAATCTGATTCGGTGAAATCTCGCCTGATTTTTCAGACATTGCTTGAATGACATCTGCAAATTCCTTATGCATACCTTTTGGCAATTTGAATCCGAAATAGGTTTCCATGATAAATGCTACGCCACCCTTGCCAGATTGGCTGTTGATTCGTACAATCGGCTCATACTGTCTGCCTATATCCGCAGGATCAATCGGCAGATAAGGTACTGCCCAAACATCACTGTTACGCTCTTTCATTGCCTTAATTCCCTTATTGATCGCATCCTGATGAGATCCTGAGAAAGCAGTAAATACTAACTTTCCTGCATATGGATGTCTTTCATGTACATGCATCTTACATAAACGCTCATAAGCTTCAATAATGTCATTAATACTATCGATGGCTAATTTAGGATCAATTCCTTGGGAGAACATGTTGTAGGCAACTGTTAAAATATCTACATTTCCAGTTCTTTCTCCATTGCCGAATAAAGTTCCTTCTACCCTGTCAGCACCGGCTAACAGCGCTAATTCGGTAATCGCAACTCCTGTTCCACGGTCGTTATGCGGATGTACGCTTAAAATAATCGTATCACGATTCTTAAAATTACGATCCATCCATTCAATCTGATCTGCATATACATTCGGTGTATTCATTTCTACTGTTGCCGGAAGATTAAAGATAATTCTATTCTCCGGTGTCGGTCCCCAAGCTTCCTGTACTGCAGTACATACTTCAAGTGCATACTCAACTTCGGTACCGGTAAAGCTTTCTGGTGAATATTCCAAAAGGATTTTGCCAGGGAACTCTTTGGCATATTCTTTAACCAATCTGGTACCTTCCACTGCAATCTGTTTAATTTCTTCTTTGGTCATATGAAATACTACATCCCTTTGTAAGGTGGAAGTAGAATTATAGATATGAACAATTGCTCTATTTATGCCTTCTAAGGCTTCAAAAGTTCTTTTCAGTAAATGTTCCCTGCATTGTACCAATACTTGAACCGTTACATCTTCCGGAATTAATTTGCGGTCAACCAATTGTCTTAAAAAATCAAATTCAATCTGAGAAGCAGAAGGGAATCCCACTTCGATCTCTTTAAATCCTAATTGAACCAACATCTGAAAGAATTCTATCTTCTCTTCCACCACCATAGGCTCAATTAATGCTTGGTTTCCATCTCTTAAATCTACGCTGCACCAGATCGGCGCCTTATCGATTTGTCTGCTCGGCCACTGTCTGTTAGACAAACTCACCACAGGATTTCTTTGATATCTCTTAAAATTCAACATAATAATTACCTCCTAATAATATGATTTTTATCAACTTGTCTTCGAAAAATATCATACTAGCTTCGGAGTCGATATATCACGCTGTATTTTTTAACGATAAACAATTTGCTATTATCTACTCGAGTCCCAATTACATCATTCCCTTCTTTATATAATTTACGCTGCAATCAGGTATCAATATCTGAATCACAGCATATTTTTATGTGAAAATATATAGTAGTAACATATTGAACGCCTATCAATTTAAAGGCCACCTTCCAAATAAAGGATATACTCTGTTCCTTTAAATTGATAGTGACCTAAATTATAGCATTACATTATTTCTTTCGCAACTACTTTTTTATAAACTCGTTGCCTAGGCCGTTTTGTATCATGGATCTCAGTATTGGTAGGGCTTCGGCTTCATCTTGACCTTCGCAGATTAGTTCTATTTCATCTCCGTGTTTGATGCAGGCAGATAATATGCCCAATACACTTTTCGCATTGATTGACTTTTCTTCTATCTTAATCGTTACGGTAGATGAGAATTCTATCGCACGATTACATAATACGCTGATTGGTCTTAGATGTAATCCGGCAGGAATATTGATGATCAGTTTACTGCTTACCACGAGATACCTCCTATCATGATTTAAATACAACCGATTCCCATCATGTGACATGATTTATTTACTTCGTTAAATATGCGCTTATCATTGGATTATTCGAAATAGTAACTAACTTTGCCAACTCCGCCTTCACCTCAACCGAATAAGTCCCGCTTTCATATCCGGATAAATCAATATAAGGTTTTAATGATCCTCGGTCTATTTTATCAAGCTCATCTGCCGGACCCATTAGCCGAATTGAGATCGGACCAGTCGTATAATAGGTTACCTTGATACCCTCTGTTTTATTTCTAACTTCAAGATCAGCCGGCCAAATTGTAATTTCTTTTGTTTCTGCCTTTTCTATCTTGATGTTAATTCCAACATTTTGATCTTCACCGACTAAAATGATTCCATCTTCGAGTTGTTCCTGAATGTTAACCTCTTTCTCAATGCTGTCGTTCAGTCCGGTAATATCTTCTACAATATTGAGTGATGTAATATTTTTAAGTGCACTATCCTCACCGGCAACTTCAATCGTTTTGGGTTCGTAATCAATATTGGTTACAAGATACCCTTTTGCCAATTCACCAGAGGTTGAGACTTGCAACTTAATAGTTTTAGTTTTATATATATTAATATTAATCGATACTTCTGTTTCACTGAATTCCAAATTTGAGGAGTCGATTTCTTTGCCTTCACTGTCTAATGCCTTCGGCTCTCCGCTTGTATGGAATGAGTTGGACACTTCAGAAACATCCGCTTCAACTACAACATTAACAATCCGTTCTATTTTGCTCTTTGGCCCAGATACTCTTATTATATTGGGGCTTGCTGTCTTCTCTCCAACATAATATCCTTCTGCCGGTTCCCCATTTTGTATGACATTGATTTTATAATGTTCTTCTTTTAGATCTTCAAGGTTAACTTTTGTTACCTGATATTGTCCGTTGGTTATGGTAACATCATCCCCGTATCTGGGACAGGTAATATCAATGGTAACTGCATTTACGCTGGAAAGCTTCGTAAAGTCTGCAACCACCTTAAAATCTGAGACTGATAATTCTTCGGCAATAGTACGTCTTGCAGCTACTTTAAAATCAATGATGTCACCTTCTGTAATTTCATATACTTGACCCTGAGAAGTTATCGCATCATCATTCACAATCGTAACCGGCACATTATAAAAAGATTTTGGAATTACCGGATTATCAATATTAGTAATTACAAGCCACAAAATGGCGGCAAGAATAACAGACAGAACTTTTAAGCCGATATTTCTAGTCAACTTCTTTTTCATTCTTTATTCTTCCCTTCCATAATTTAAATTTCTTTATTTCATTTGCTTTTTTCTGAGCATCCACTAATTTTGCTCTCAGATAGTCACCATCTACATTACGAATTAATTTTCCTCCAATTGCAATGGACACCTTGCCCGTTTCCTCAGAAACAATGATAGTTACGCAATCCGACACTTCGCTGATACCAATTCCAGCACGGTGCCTCGTCCCTAAATCTTTACTCAGCTGCATGTTATCTGATAAAGGCAAGTAACAGGTAGCAGCCGTGATTCGATTCCCATGCAAGATAACTGCTCCGTCATGCAAAGGCGTATTATGTTCAAATATGTTGATCAGCAGTTCGCTGCTGACTAAACTATCAATTAATATTCCTGTACTCTCGAAATCAGCCAAAGGGGAATCCTGCTGTAAGACAATCAATGCACCTGTCTTAGTTCTTGCGAGTTCAAAGGTTGCTCTGACAATTTCATTCAGTGTATGATCAGAAAACATCTCCGTTCGGTCTTTCGAATCATCAAAAGTAATAATAGATTTTACCAAGTTTTTCTGTCCAAGCTGTTCTAATGCTTTTCTGAATTCCGGCTGGAATATAATAACAATCGCAATAATTCCCACACTGATTGTATTGGTAATAATCCATATTATTACATTCAAATCAAATATAACAGCCAAGAACCAGAACACCGCAATCACGACCAAACCCTTAACTAGAACCCAGGCTCTTGTATTTTTAACCCATTTGATCACATGGTAGATTAAAAATGCAAGAATGCATATTTCAATAATATCCGTAAAATTAATCTTAGGAACAGACAACCAGACTAAATAATTATTGATAAAATTTATAATTGTGCTCATATGCCTTCTCTCCTACCTGTAGATTAACTATGATTAGTCGTCTGCATTATTATTTCTATCTACCTTCTTATCACTGTTAAAATCAAATTCTTCATTGCCCTCGAGATAGGATTCAACATCTTCATCATAATCGTCCTCGTCCGTCTCTTTCTTACGAAATCCGTTCTTACCAAGTTCTTGTTCCACGTTCTTAACATTGATATGTTTAACTTTCATCTGAGGCGGAGTAACCGTTATCTTAGGAACCGCCTTAACATAATAATAATATGCATCATCTTCAAACTGTACTCGCTCCGCTCCGGAATAGTCCAGTGTAAGGTTAAAGAAATGAATGATATATACAATGGCACAAGATGCTATCGTTCCAATAATCATGGCAAAAATCTGTTCCGAGTTATCAAAAATCAAATCGCTGATTAGAAATCCCAAAATACTTGTTACAGCACCGGCACCAATTGATATTTCAAAAGCATAGTCAAACTTCATTCTTCTCACATTATATACTACAAGAATGATAAGCGCAAAAATTACAATTGCCATTATCATTTGCTTGTTCCCTATCAGACTGTCGATTACAAATGTATATAATAATAAAATATCCTCTATCGTAGTGTTAACCTGCATTGTAACTGCAGTATTAATAATCATAAATATAAAATATACCATAATTCCACAAGCTGTCGGAATAATTGCAATTGGTGTCACCATTAATCCAAGTAATAAAGGAATAAGATATGGTATTTTCATCAGATATAAAATAGGAACTGCCAGAAGTACTACTCCGAGCTTCGGTGTAAATCTAGCAAAAAGAAAATATAGAATTAACAAAAGTACAAATAATATGATGGAAAGAATCGGCGAAATAAAGTATATATGTAGCACCGCTACCACTGCCGCCAGTAAGACCATAATTGCAGTAGGTGCGAATGCACTGAGCAGCGATAACCCTAACACTACAGGTATCGATTCTAGTCTTGCGTCATAACCGATTCTATTATTAATCACTAGAAATGTAATCAATGCAAATATAAATTTGATAGCCGGAATAATATAAGTATCATTCTTTTGATAAAAACTTTTCACTCTTTCTCTAAATACCAGCAATGGCATCATATTGTATTCCTCCCAAACCTATGACTCAGGTGTCTCTTCTTTATATATTTTATTCAAACGCTTCAGTAGTTTATAATACCGCGCCAATTTTTTTCTAGAAGTATCGTATTTTATAGAAAACCCGACTAAGGATCCCATTCCATAAATCACAATGATAATAATATAACCGCCAAGCACATACATTCCAATATTCTTATAATCCAGAACTACAGCATTTTTAATGATATATTCTGCTTTATACATAAAAAACAATCCCAAAGCTAACACATAACCAAGTGTAGCACAAATAATGGATTTAAGTACCTGAAATCGTACATAGTCAGTTTTATAATATTTACTTAAGCTAATATCTTCTTTCCCCTCTTTATTTTCATAAAGAGCGAGCTTTGTCATAAGTCTGATCTTATCGTTATTTAACATATATCTCCTCCAAAATTCAAATCCTCTTGGCCTTTTTCCCATCACTTTTACAATAATATTTTCTCTTCTTAACATACAATTCCCTATATTACGGTTTATTATACCATATCCCATAGTGAAATTCGATATTTTTTTTCCAATTTAGTAAAAACGACTGTTTTTTTTAAAAAAATCGCTATAAACGAGAGAAGAGGCGGTCGCACAATAAATGTGTGACCGCCTCCTACTTCCTTACCATGCCTAGCATTCTTATTTCATATATTTTGAAACATTGCTTTTATCAACCTTTTCAAAAGGAACCCAGACGTATTTTCCATTTTCTGTTGCTCCTTCGATTCCTTTGGTGTCTTTTCCATTTCCTAGAGCTGCCGCAACTTTCACTGCCATTTCTCCTTGTCCGCTTGCTAGTTGGTAAACGGTAAAGGCCATATCGCCTGCCTGGATTGCCTCGCATCCCCTTTGTGTTGCATCAACGCCAAGTATCGGAATATTTGACAAGTCGATGTTTTCCTCTTTGCACGCCTCGATTACACCGATTGCCATATCATCATTGTTACAAATAACGCAATCATACGGTTGTTTCGTCTTTAGGAAAGTAAGAAACATATTTTTCGCTTTCTCTACTTCCCAATCTGCTGCATCTAAGAACACGTAATTAACTTTCTTGCCTGAATCGATAAAAGTATTCTTAACTGCTGTTGTTCGCTCTATTGCTGATGGGTGAATGGGAGGACCTTTCAACAATACGACATTTAATTCATTTTTAGAGGCAAGTTTTTCAAGCACATATTCTACCTGATATTGTCCGGCTACTTTTTCATCTGAACCAACATATACATATTGCCCCTGCTCTAATAAATCCTCTTCTGGACACGAATTCAAGAATACGATGGGTATCCCTTCTGTAACTGCTTTAATCTCAACTGTTGTATCTGCATCTACTAAAATGCAGATAATCGCATCATACTTACCGGATTTTGTAGCTTCTTTGAGTTGTGATACTTGATTTTCTATATTATTCTCTGCATTTGCTATCTCTATTTTGACTCCCTGTTCACCTGCAGCTTTTTCTGCTGCGCTTACTAACAGTTCAATAAAAGTATCTGTTCTAGCTACTGAGAAAAACACGTTTGCTGTTCCTTCTGAAGAAGATCCAGCATTATTACTACATCCAGCAATGGAAATTATAATTATACTTATAAGTAATACCAAAGTGCAGCTCGTTTTTTTCATACTGTTTCACTCCTTTTCTATATTTTGAACATCTTAACCTGATCAGCAAGTTTTTCCGAGGTAAGCGCCAATTCATTAGACTCATTTGCCACTTCTTCACTATTCTTTGTTATGTTGGTAGCCTGATAAACCATATTTTCTGAGGTGGACAGAATTTCTTCCGTACTTGCCGCTTGCTCTTCTGATATTGCAGCAACTGTTGTTGCTACCTCATCTACTTTTCCGACTTTCGTTACCATGCCTGCAACCAGATTATCCGTTATATTAATATTTTCAAAAATAATGTTGATGGAATCAATTGCCGTACGAATCAATTCACTGCTTTCGCCAATATTCTTTACGGTATCACCGGACTGGTTTACTGCATCATTGATTAATCTGTTTATTTCAGTGGTCAGTTTGGAAATATTCTGTACCGAGTCAGAACTTGTCTTTGCAAGATTTCCTATTTCCGAAGCAACTACTGCAAAACCTCTACCAGCTGTTCCGGCTCTAGCTGCTTCTATCGAAGCATTTAATGAAAGTAAATTTGTCTGTTCCGCAATATCTCCTATCGCATCTACAATATTCGTTATCTCGATGGATGCCGAACCGACGCGGTTAATCGCTGCTTCAAGTTTATGTATGGAATCTCTAATTGCATTCATTGCAACACTTACTTTTTCCATATCAGCTTTTCCTTTTTCTGATACTTCAACGGTCTCTTGCATCTTATTATTGACAATCACACTATCATCTCGTGTTTCGGCAACAACCGTAGCAAGAGTGACTGCATTCTCCGCAACCTCATTTACTGATATCGCAAGCTGATCTACTGTAGAATTCAAATCGCTCATAGACTCTGACTGAATCTTTGAAACATGATACATTTCCTGTGAAATACTCTTACTGCTTTCAGATTGCATATTTAACTGCTCCGAAATACTGTTCATATCCGATATCATGTTTCTCATAGAACTAATAAATACCCTTACACTGTCACTCATGACGGATATTTCATCATTGCCTTTTGTTTTGACATCGATGGTAAAATCTCCTCCCGTCATTGCCACGATTGACTGCGTCAGTAATTTAACAGGTTTAATAACCACATGCACTACTCTCTCTATTAAAACAGAAAGCATAACAACTGATACAATACCAATAATTAACATAATTGTTCTTAAATTGTTCAGCTCTCCCATAACCGTTTTGGTTGGCACATAGGACGCAAGAATCCAGTCTGTTCCCTGAATCTTTTCAAATGCTATCATATTTTCCCCTAGCTCACTTGTGGAATAATCTCTTACTTGAAGCTTTTCGGAAACCTGCATAAGAAACTTATCCTGGCTGTTACTACTAAGAATGGTAGAAATCAGTGAATAATCTCTATGTGCGAGAATTGTACCATCGGATGTATCCACTAGAAAAGCCTGTGCATCATTCATATTGATGTATGAATTTACAATAATACTGATTTTCTGTAGAGAAAGGTCGACTGATAAAATTTTAATTTTTCCTGAATTGTCATCCACAATACCAGATGCGCTAATAATACTGTTGCCTTCTCCATCTTTATATGCTGTTCCAAACCCCATATTGACACGTGAAAGACCTTGTTTGTACCACGTTGTATTTAAGGAATCATCCTCTGTCTGAGTTGATTCCGATGCTTTATAATAATTTCCATCCTCATCTGCCAGGTACAAGCCATTTGGATAATTATTATTATACCCATAATACTGGTCCAGTATTGTCTGAATCTGTTCGTTGGTCGGCTGCATTCCCTCAATCGTTGTCTTTACAATCTGAAATGCTGCAAGATTAGCGTCAAGCCAGGACTCAATTTTATTCGCCTGGTTTTCCACCGATGATTTCAATAAATCTCTGGAAGATTTCTCGATGATGTCTCTGGAGATAGAGTACGATAACGTTACCAATAGAAGGACTAGCAAAGCAACAACCGGTATAATGATTCCCAATAATTTTGTTTTAATTGAAATCATCCGTTTTTTATTTCCATACTCCTTTTCTTGCTTACCTTGCTCTTCTTGCTGATTTCTCAAATCCTTTTCTTCTTTTGCCATAAGCTTTCCTCCATTCTTTTCATCAGCTGAAACTTCTCACGATCTCTCTTAATGATGTATATAATCTTAAAAATTGACAAAATTAAAAAACCGTATACAATAAATGCAACAGTTCTTACGTTATGGTATCCGGTTTATAATTGAGTCATAATATGTATAGTATTCACGTATATTCTGACTATAATTATATCATCGACTATATATATAGTCAATTTAGTTTAATTGCATTATTTTCATGACAGTTTATTTGTATTATTTTCATGACTTTATTTGTATTATTTTCATATCTCTTCAAGGCTATATCTTTGGTCTGCTCTCTTCCGCTTCTTCTATCCACTTAAAACCAACATGACGCATCCTGCAGCATCTCTATGCGTATAAAACTACAGAAACGAATTCTATCTATCTTAAAGCTCTAAAAGAGGCGGTCGCACCATTTTATGTACGACCACCTCTTACTGATATCCTTAATATCCATCTTTGTTTTCATATTCCTGATAAATCTTCTGAAACAACATCACGAATTTCCTCCGCAATGCTCCTTGCTTTATTCTGATCTAGCTTAATGTTCTTTGCAACCGCAAGCAATTCTTTCATTCCAGGGTTCTTGCCATTTCCATCCACTGTGGTTGCATGCTCTCCACCAATTGAATTGCTGTAAGTTAGATCATATGCCGGTGACAGATTCCACCGCTTTTCATCCTCATCATATAGGAAAGAAAAGTTCTTTGAATGATCATCTCTGTTATGAGAGAAAACATTAAAGCACATAAGTCGGAACATCTGCCATGCCTGTTTGTAATTATTCGTAAGTCGTAAAGTAAGTTGCATTAAAATATTATAATCCAAGTTAGGAAGTCGATGAGAAGTCTCAAGCAATGCGCTGACAGATATCATATGAATTCTCTTATCTCCATCCCGATCAAATCTCTTAGTTGCAAAAAAACCATTATAATTTTTCGATTCTAAAAGCCTTGTTTCTGCCATCCAAATTCCACATTTGCGTGCACATAAAGAATACTTGTATTCTTGCACTCCAATATCATCCCCATCCTGGGATGAAGGGAATTTAACAATCCATTCTTGCCCATCTATTTTATAGAAAACCTTTGGTCTTGCGCCACCCGAAGATCCTCCCATACCAAAAAGCTCATCCAGATTATCACTGTCATTACTTTCAAAAAGTTTTTTACATTCCGCTGCTATCTCATCCAGCGTAAGTACTGAACGTGTAATAGATAAACTACTTTCTGGTTGGTAGATCAATGCCCCCATACCCGATGCTCCAACAATAGCTAGTCTATTAATCGCATCAATCTCTGCTGGGTTTATTTTTTCTTTCTGAAGAAGTCTGTCAACTAATAATCTCCCCCATCCATCAGGCAGGCTGTCAGAGAACGTACCAAACAATCCTTCAAAAGGATCATAGCTCTTCGGCATGAACACACCCTTTTGCAACGGCAAGGAGAACGGGCTAATGGAAAATCCATTACGAATCCATTCATCCTCGTACTCAAATGCAACCAGATGATTAGCAGCTGTCGCAAGAGTTCCGACTCTTCTGTCTCCAAGCATTACACTCAGTGATTTATTTATGTTCATCAATTACCTCCTGAATGGATGAATATCCCTTCTTAGAAAACAATTCATCAAAATCATTTTCACATCCTAGGGCAAAAGCAATCTTAATAAGCGAGGATAATGATATCTCCCCTGTACGCTCAAACCTCTTAATGGAGCCCAAACTCACATCAGAAGAATTAGCAAGCTGTACCTGCGTTATCTTATTCTCCTTTCTCCTAGCACTTACTCTTAATGCAATTTCCATATTCAAGTCATTCGGCGATCTTAAAAATTTAAAGTTATTCATAGTTAATATATTAACCTTTTTTCATCTTAAAGTCAAGTTCAGGTTAATATATTAACTTTCAAATAAATAAATCAAATGAAAGCTGATTGATTTTTCTCTGACAAAATGGTATTTATTAATCTACATAGCTGTTTTATATCTTATTTCTGTTTACTTACTTGTAAACCCATTTTTTAAATATTGTGATTGATTTGCCTTTACTATAATCGTTTTACTTTGTTCTGCAAATAACTCCTTGTAATTCGTGAGCTTACTATCTGGTACCATAATTGTCATATCCTCTACTCCATGATTTATTGCAGTTTTTACTTTTTTAAGCTTGGTGCTGTTAATCGTAATTACGCATCCTTTCTTCGCATGACAGAATACATGCTGATCTAGGGTTACAAGGCCGGTTCCAATCTTCACTGTTTTAAGATTTTTACATTGAAAGAATGCTTCTTTTCCTATGATTTTTACATTATTTCCAATTGAAACACTTGTAATATTATTATTTTCGTTAAATGCTTTCTCCCCTATGCTAGTAATCTTGTATGTGATTCCATGATATTCTATCGCATCAGGTATCTTCACTGATTTTTCTTTCACCTTCGTTGTCCCCACACAAGATATTTTTTTACTTCCAGTTACGAGATATTTCAGTCCGTCAGACGAGGTATAACTCTCCTCCCACTGCGCATACAGAGTTATGTTCTCAGAAATTGTTATACTATCCCCTGCTGTATAACTTGTTCCACTTCCATCTGCTTTTGTATTCCACCCAGCAAAGAACATCGAGATGCTATATGGCGTTCCTACTACTATAACCACTTCTTCTGCCTCATGTTCCGTAAAATAATCCGGGACTCCGATTACAGCTTTCTTTGTATTTTTATCATATCCTATCTTATAGGTATCCTGTACCTGGTCCTCTACCAGAAAACCATCACCGTCAAATAAATAATTCACACCATCTATCGTCTGTGTGCCGGTAAGTGCTTTGCCATCCTTATAATATAGACGTTTTCCGGCGTCATTTTGCACCCAGCCCTGTAAGATGGTGCTTCCCCCAGAGGTTGTGCCACTTCCTCCACTTGGAATTACTGTCCACTGCGCATATACAGTTAGATCTGTAGTCACTGTAGTGGAGGCTGTGAATGCTGTACCACTGCCGTTTGCCTCTGTATTCCAAGCTGTAAAAGTATACCCGGGGCGTGTTGGTGCTGTCGGCAGAATGCTAATGGCACTACCGGAGGTTACTGACATTGTTGCCGGAATCGCTTCCGTATTACCACCATTCCTGTCGTAGGTAATGGTATACGGGCCAACGGCGTACGTGAATGTTACGACAGAACTGTCATGATATCCCGGTAGAACGCTGAATGCCTTAATGGTAACGTCTGCGTTGATGGCAATCGGCGAGGTGTATACGGTTGAAGTTATTGACGGCGTGCTCCCATCGGCTGTGTAGTAAATTGCCGCTCCCGAAGTTACGCTCAGTGTCACGGTATCTCCATATTTGACGGTACTGCCGGACGTCTGAGATGCCGTTGGAACAGATGCTACCCAATTTGGGACTAACGTAATCTTCGTCGTGTACCCTGAAGAACAAGCCACATACTTGACAGTCCAGTATTCAAGCTCAGTACCCGCAGGCGCCGTTAACATATCAGGAGCGGCATCTAAAACAGTATATATTCCACCCGGATTTACGTTGTCGATCCGAACTTGTCTACTTAAACTCGGACTATTATAATCAGCATAAAAATCGTCGATATTCTCATAATAGTATAGATCCAGTCCCCATAAGGAGTCATTGGTCAGCGTATCTCCCGCAAAAATATTGGTATTATACGCCGGATGCATACCTTTAATAGGATTAATGTCATAATTAGCTGCAAGTACGTTGATTGCAGGCAGGCAGCTAAATACCAGTATAAAGGTTAATACCAATGCGGTTAGTTGTTTTTTTCTTTTCATGTTGTTCTCTCTCCATCTTTATAATTGTAATTTGATGCTGCTTTCAGCAGCAAAATGATATGCCTCATCCCATCTCGAACTGTTCTCAGATGCGGCCGGCCGTTTCGACCGTCTTTTCTCAGTATCGTTGGTATTTCCACAATCTTAAGGTGCTTTTTGGCAAAAGCTCCAATCATTTCGGATGCAAATTCCATGCCGTCTGACTTGATGTTTAAGTTCAGATACGCTTCGCGGCTAAAGCCTCGCAGCCCGCAATGAAAATCTCCGATCGTAACCCGGTAAACTAGGCGTCCCACAAGTGACAATAGCGGTACACCAAAGTACCGATGAGAAATTGGCATGGCACCTTTCTGAATCCCTCCTGCGAATCGATTTCCTATCACAAGATCATTTCCCTCCCTCAATGTGGCAAGAAAACCTTCTAGCTTTGAAAAATCATAACTCCGATCGCAGTCACCCATAATAACGTAACGTCCTTTTGCTTTTTCGATTCCTCCCTTCAACGCATTCCCATAACCTTTCTGTGAAATGGAAACGACTCGTGCACCCAGCTGTTCGGCAAGATATGCTGACGCATCCGTACTTCCATTATCAGCAATCAGCACCTCGGCAGTTAATGCGTTTCTTTTAATGAAACTTTGAGCATCGATAATGCAGGCGCATATCGTCTCTTGCTCATTCAGGCAAGGCATCAGAATTGTCAGCTCAATATCATATCTCAGTGCGGTCAGCCTCCCTTCCATTGCTTGATTCTTTTTATGTCTTTGTAAATTAAATCTTTATCTGTGTTTATAAACACTACGTATAAGAACACGGTGACCGTAACCAGCTGCGCTCTGTAAGTAAAAAAGTAATGCAGGTAAGAATGATTGCTGAGGACCAGATATCTAACATAGGGAATGCATCCGATCAGCATCAGCAGATAAGAAAACCAGATATGCTTTTCTCTTCTTCCATATAGAAAAAGATAGCAGAATACAAGAACGCCAATGCTCAGCAGAATCAGAATAACCCCAACATAAGTATGTGCAAAATTCATAGGAAAAAGCAGAGCAATATTTCGAAATACTGCTTCCAGGCACTGCCGTGGCAGTGAAATCTCAAGATCGCCCGTAACTCTTACCTGAGCGTTTTTAATCGCGTCTGTGAACGTATTGTATTGCAAGAAATAAGAACTCAAACTCCACTTGGAAATCCACATCAGCGAGTATGCTCCGCCCCATAACGCGGCAGCCTTAACGCAAAACCACAGTTCGCTTTTCATACCCTTCCGTGCCTTATTCTTATCCTTATTCTTATTCTTATTCTTTACACAAAGAACCATAATAAGAGGCATAGTCAGCGTCAGCGTTTCTGTCGTAAGAAAATCAAAAAAGCAAGTGAGCATGCCTGTAATAAAAAATAAAGGCAGCAGCTTTTCTTCATGTTTCGCTTCTGTCAGCAGCATAGCCGAACAGGATATCAGCATGAGCAAAAAGGTGGATATATATTCCAGACATAAGGGGACAAGAAATGCAGCACATATCAAAAGGCCTGCCAGCAAAGCGGCAAGCAGTCCTCCCAGCTTTCTTTTCACAAGCAAAGCGCCTAAAAACGCTAACATTGCAAGCATCATAACTGCGTTAATCAAGCGAATACCCCTAATATCAAAAAACATAAGTAACGGCTTAAGAAAAACAATTCCTCCATGCCAGTACCTGGAATAAGAGGTATTAGGCGTCTTTTTTTCGGTTACCGCGATTTGATAGGCTTCATTGGCGTTCTGCCATCCTTCCTTGTAATAGCTTGCAGACATAACCGACTTCAGCGGATCTGCTTCATCCAAACCATATACAATTCCCAAAAGTATGGTATCCGCATAGTTGTCAATGGTTGTCAGCTTTTGGCCATCAACCAATGTGTCGAATAAGTCTTCGCTTTCATATAGATAGCAAGCTGATTTTTCAGAGTTTTTCTGGATGCTGCTTTGTGGTATCATTGCGACCAAACATAGAAGAGAGATTAGTAGCAGAAGCATTCCGCAGAAGATAAGCAAGTATTTTGATGTCGTTTTCAATGCTGTTTTCAATTTCTATTTGCTCCTTGTTCCTTAGTGTTTTCTAATTTTTATTACTATGAAATAACTGTTATTATTGTCTCTGGCGAAACGTACAAAGTCTATTTTCAACCCTCATAAAATTAATTC
Source organism: Mobilitalea sp. (assembly GCA_049657865.1). GTDB lineage: Bacteria > Bacillota > Clostridia > Lachnospirales > Lachnospiraceae > Mobilitalea. The sequence goes on along the minus strand of JBASOB010000452.1, from coordinate 1,384 downwards.
TTAAGAATTAAATATGTTGAATTCAACAGTTACTATCTCATAAAAATTAGAATATCACTATAATCTCTTATTTTTCAAGGAATTGCCACTCAGTGGTATCAAAAACAGGGTGAGTGGTAGTTACTTAAAGTTATAAGCCAAACTTTAGCAATCGAAAGGATGCACTAAACAAAGTGATTGAATTAATTGTGATTTTTTGGTAAAATTTTAGTATATCTTAGTATAAAAGGTGGTTGAAACGTGAGAATTGCAGTAATTGATGATACGCCTCAAGACAGAAAAGTCGCTATTACTCTTGCAAAAGAGTATTTTATTCAGAGAAAAGAATATGAAAATATGCAAATTATTTTTGATGAATACGATAGTGGAGAGTCCTTTTTAGAGGCTTACATAAAGGGAATCTATGATATTCTCTTTTTGGATATTTATATGAAGTCTTTAACCGGAATTGATATAGCACGACAAATTTACATAACAGATGAAAATTGTAATATTATATTCTTAACCAGCAGTGAGGACCATTATCCTGAAAGCTATGAGGTTCATGCAAAAGGGTATGTAACAAAACCTCTACAGGTGTCTTCTTTTTCTTTTTGTAATGCTATGGATTATATTATGAAACAATTATCCCTGCAATTTTCTGGTCTTACAATAGTTTCGAATGGTGTGGACGCTTTCTGTGCATTGAAAGAGATTTTGTACTTTGACATGAGTAATAGCAAACTATTTCTTCATCTTTTAGAAAAATCATTGGAAGTGTCAGGAACCTATTCAAACTATTCACAAGAATTATTGAAGGATCATCGCTTTTTAGAATGTTATAGAAACCTGATTGTAAATATGGATTACATACAAAGTTTTGATGAGAGTAACTTTCTATTAAAAAACAAAGAAAAAGTTCCAATCAGCCGAAGAAAAAAGCAATTGGTTCTGAACCAATATATGAAATACTTTTTAGGAAAGGGGAAAATCTAGATGAGCTTTATCATAAATAGCTTCTTAATCTCTATAATAGAACTAACAGGCGTTTTCCTTCGATATCTCCCTTTTCATACTAGTCTTTCCAACAAGCAAAAAAACCGGTTAGCAATTTCCTATCTAACCTTTTTTATTGTTCAGTTAATTATTCTATGTTTCGTTTTCTCATACCTGCCTCTTACACCCCGGGGTTATAGGCTCATTATATTTTCTGGTGGTTTTTGCTACCTTACCATTAACTGTATCTTGATTTCAAATCAGTTTTTCAAACATGTTTTCATTGCCTCGATACAGGCTACCTATTTCCTGTTTCTTCATTCCTTCGCTGCTCCCTTTACCAATAGATATTTTTCAACTATGCCAATAGATGTACAATTTCAAATTCAGAGTTTGGGCTTCCTCGTAC
>JBASOB010000451.1:0-2402 GCA_049657865.1 Mobilitalea sp. | reverse complement strand
GGCCATAGAAGTTTTGAATCACGGTACCTTCTTCTATCTTTGCAATTACTTCAGTGCTATATTCTAGCAGTTGGTTTTCCCACTTAGCAAATCCATCTGCAATTTCTTCATTTTCCTTAGTATTGCTTGCCGTAACTTTGCGAATTGTTGATTTTCTATTAACGATCTCAAAACCAGTTTCCGTTACTTCAAGAGTCAAATCCACAATACCGATTGCGCTTCCACGGTTTCCCGCCATAATTACATTCTTATCATTCATCAGAAAAGTTTCAGGGTCTACATTCGGGAGTTTAAGATATGCCGAATTAGGATCCGTCGTTGGAAAAAGGTTATGTTCATGACCGCATACCACAACATCAATTTCCGGTATTTTGGTTAATGCATAAGCAACATTTTTAAAGTTAAGCTCAGGATTCTCTGGCCCGATACCGGTATGTGACAGAGCAACCACAATATCTGCTCCATTTTCTTTCAGTTTCTTTGCTTGAGCCTGTGCATTAATTACCATATCCTCGGTTTTTAAAATGCCGATATAACTTTGTGTTTTAGAGGTCAAGACAGGGACAGTCTGTCCAATAATTCCAATCTTAACTTCAACCTTCTTACCGCCTGACGTCTCCATTGTCCTTGTAATAATCATATTTTCCAGAAATGGATATTCTCCGGTTTTAGAATCCGTAACATTCGAGACTACTGTAATGTCTCTGAGACCTGCTCCATTAAGCTGTCTTTGTATATATTCATACCCATAATCAAAATCATGATTACCAAGGGTAATTGCATCATAACCCATCATTGCCATTGCTTTATAGATTGGTTGAATCTCTGTCTGGCTTTCAGAGAATATATATTCTGTCGTATAATCGTATAGAACATCACCCGCATCCACAGTAATGGAATTATCATTCGCGACTTCTGAACGTGCACCCAGAATCAGATCATAAACCCTTGCTAAACCACCATAACTGTAATCAACGGACTGCTCATAATTTGTGCTATTTAGCTGCCCATGAATATCTGTTGTTCCTATAATTCGAAGATCTACCGTTTCTGCTGCTTTCGTTGCTGCTTCTGCCTTGGTTCCTATATCATTTCTGTATAAAGATGCTCCCATAAGCGTAAAAGCCGTTACAAGTGCAGTAATCGCAATAAACTTTATTTTTCTTTTCCCTCTAATCATATTATTTATCTCCATTCTTATCGTAACCTGCAGATTAGTATTATGCCCTGCGGCATCTCATGCCCCCCCGGAAGAAGTTCGGAGTAGAATCAAAAAAGCTTCCGCTTCGCATTATTACATATCGATGTGTAATCATGCAAAACAGAAGCTTTTCATTCGTCTCACCCATACTTCACATCCTGATACAAATGTACTGGAATAATAAGGCATTTTAGTGTCAAAGTTCTTACGAAATACTTACCATTTTATCAATTTGAGGCTTAATTAATTCGAGTAACCGTTCCATTTGATCTGTTAAATATAAGTAGCCCATTAAAGTTTCTAATCCGGTAGCAATTCGGTAATCGGCTAGACTCGCATTTTTAGCTACGGTAACTGATTTAGCATTCCGGCCTCTTTTATAAATCGAAGTTTCTTCTTCGGTCAGAAGATCTTGAATCGAATGATAAAGTTCTGCCTGTGCCGTTGCAGATACCTGTGTCGTGGCACGTTTATGAAGTTTATTCACCGGTGCATTTCCACTATCGACAACCGAGGTTCGAATAATCAAATCAAAAATCGAGTCTCCCATGAATGCTAATGCAAGTGGAGAATATGATTTTATATCTGTATCCCCTAGATTTAGCGACTTTTTAAGATATCCTGCAAATGCTACATTTTTAGTGTCTTCTATTAATTCCTTTTCCATCTTACCCCTTCTCTGGTATCTTCTAGAAGAATACCCTTCTCAAGTAAAAGATCTCTTATCTCGTCTGATCTTGCGAAGTTTTTATTCTTTCTTGCATTTTGTCGTTCTTCAATTAGATTTTCTATATCAGCATCTAATAATTCTGTCTTTTTTTCAGCTTCGATGCCAAGAATATCGCATGCTGTTACAATTTTATGATTCATTTCTCTGACAAATATCTCACTGCTGTCTACATCACAATTCGTATTTGCAATCCTAACCAATTCAAATATTGCTGCAATCGCATCAGAAGTGTTAAAATCATTATCCATTGCATCATTATATTTATTAACAAGCGTCTCTGCTTCCTGAATTAAATTTTCTTCTTGAGCAGTAATCGTTCTTCCCTTCAATGCATCATTTTCCAACAAATAACCCAGCTGAACTACTGAAGTAAGAATTCTATTCAGAGAATTCTTCGCTGCTTCTACCAAGTCTTTACTGAAGTTAAGCGGACTGCGATAATGAGAATTCAACATAAAGAAACGAACTACC
>JBASOB010000450.1:0-4520 GCA_049657865.1 Mobilitalea sp. | reverse complement strand
GGTGAGAGAATATATTTATGCCCATAGAACTGATTCAAAGACCGTTATTTACGAAGTTTAAGTTTGAAATTGTAACGCAAAATGGCGGATTGGAGACAGATATGAGAAAAAGCAAAACTGGTGGAATTATTATTGCGGCAAGCATAAAGAAAGCAAGACCAATGCTGCAGCTTGGTGCGATTCCTATCGTAAAAAGGATTGTTCTTACTTTTCAGCAAGCGGGAGTATTTCCTATTGTTGTTATAACAGGAACGCAGGAGGATGAGGTTCGGCATGAATTGTCGGAACAGGGTGTTATCTTCTTAAAGAATGAAAATTGTGAAGATGCGAGTATTTTTGACTCTTTGAAAATTGGACTCAGTTATCTACAGGATAAATGCAGCCATATTGCCATCGCACCTGTCAATTCGCCAATGTTTTCTCCAGAAACACTGAAAATACTGCTGAATACGGTAGGTGAAGTTGCTATCCCCGTTTATAAGGAGAAAGCAGGTTTTCCGATACACATAGCAACCTCGATGATACCGGATATTATGGAGTATAAGGGACAGGAAGAGTTTATTGGGGCAATTCATTCCTTAAGTGAGCATCATGTAAGAGTAGATGTTGAGGATGAAGGGGTGATTCAGGATATCTATGATTATGAGCAGCTGCAGACACTTCTTGAAAAGCATAACCGTTCCCTTTTACAGGCTCCGGTTGGACTCAGTATTGAAAAAGAAACCGTATTTTTTGATAACCGTACAAAGCTGCTGCTGTATTTGATCTCTGAGACGAGGTCGGTAAGTAAAGCATGTGAACTTATGTCAATGTCATATGCAAAGGCTTGGAAGGTATTAAATAAACTTGAATTTGAACTTGACTACAGAATTATTCATAGAAGACAGGGTGGAACGAGAGAAGGAAGAACATTTCTGACGGAAAAAGGGATGGAATTCCTTCAAGCATATTTTGAATATGAAGATAGTGTTTTCCAATATGCTCAGGCTGAATTTGATAGAATTTTCAAGGAGAAAAAATTAATTTAATATTACAGTAATTTCCATTATATTTCTGATTATTTCCAGAAACAAGTTGAAATAAAACTGGCATCCATTTACACTGTAGATATAAATGGATGCCAGTTTTTTAATGTATCAGAAGTATGCTCGCTATCATATCGCAGAGCGACATCCTATTTGTTAAACGTAAAACTATATGAAATAAGGAGGAAATTAGTATGGGTATTATTATTGATGAGATGGAAAGTAAATTAAGGCCGCCGACAATAGGGTTAAAACCTTATGAGGCGAAGGTAATTCCGCTAACGACAGGAGAAGACATGCTGGTTCGGCAGATCACCTTTGATGAGATTCCTTTACTGATGGAAACCATTGAGCCTTTAATGAAGCAGCCTAAGGACTTTTATGATATCGTTGCTTCCCGTATCTATGCGGAATTGCTGGGAATGTATCGTTACCGTGTTCAAGATGAGTATTGCTTCGTAGGTGCTGTTAATGGCGAAATCGCCGGTATCGTGAATGGACGTTTTGTAAATGAAAAGGTTGGTATGTCCTATCATACGATGACACTGAAGCGTGGTGCACGTGTTGGTGCTCAGCTTTTTGCCGCTAAGATGGAATATCATTTTGATTTCATGAATCAGGAGGAAGTATGGATTGTAGCTGAGAGCCCGAATGGTTTCAAGCGCTGGATGATAGAGTATGAATTAGAGTCTCGCCCGGACTGCCCTCATGAATTAGGAGGAGTTCCTACTTTTGTTCTTACTCGTGCGTTATGGGAAAAACATAAAGCCAACAAGAATGTTGGAATTCGCCCTGCATTTGAGGAAGTTGTCGAAGCAAATAAAATATTACATAAACCTGCTAAGATCAGTGTCTGATAAGGAAGGAGTGTTATTATGCGTAATGTAGGTATTGTTGGCATCGGACATACCAAGTTTGGTAAGTCGGATCTTCCCTTTATCGACATGGTTTGTGCAGCAGCGCTAGAAGCAATGGATGACGCAGGTGCAAAGACCGGTAGAAAAAATGTGATTGATCAGGTATTTGTTGGAACCATGGGAGCTGGGATGGTAAGCCGCATCAGCGGTATCGCATCTGCAGTAGTGGATACCTTGAATATACGTCCAGCGATGGCAGAGACAGTAGAGAATGGCCCTGCATCCGGTGCTTCGGCGATCAAACTTGGATATATGGCGATTGCCTCTGGAATGTGCGACTGTGTTCTTGTAATCGGTGCAGAAGGTATGCGTGCAGTCACCGGCTGGGAAGGTACTGACTTTGTAGCAACGATGCTGCATCCGGAAGCAGAATACAAATACGGGGCAACCCTTCCGACCTTTGCTGGTTTGTATACAAGACTCTGCATGGACAAATATGGTCTTGAAAGCAAAGATTTATCCATCGTATCAGTTAAAAATCATGCAAATGCATGTAAGAATCCTTGTGCTCATATTCAGAGCCCTGTAGTTTTAGAGCGTATTACAAACCCGGCCTATATTAATGCAACAAACCCTATTGTAGCAGATCCGCTTCGTCAGTTTGATATGTGTCCGGTATCAGACGGAGCAGCAGCAGTATTACTTGTGGCGGAAGATAAAAAAGAAATGCTTGGCTTGTCGGATAAGAAGTTCGTAAGAATTGCAGGAATCGGTTCAGCTACGGATACGCATGTAGTTGCTAACCGCGAAGTACCTACTGATTTATTAGCAGTAAGACTGAGCGCACAGATGGCATATAAGATGGCAGGTGTTGGGCCGGAGGATATTGATGTCGCTGAATTACATGATGCATTTCAGATTCTTGAAATAGAAGAATCCGAAGAGGTAGGCTTTTTCAAACGAGGCGAGGGTCATCTTGCAGCACGTAACGGTGATACAGCACTTACCGGCAAGAAACCGATTAATACCTCCGGTGGCCTAAAAGCAAAAGGTCATCCACTTGGAGCAACCGGTGTATCTCAGGTGGTCGAGCTTGTCCGTCAGCTTCGCGGTGAAGCAGGCGAAAGGCAGATTGAAGGTGCTAAGACAGGATTGGCTGTTAACTTTGGAGGATTTGGCAATAATGTCGTATCAACTATTTTGACAACGAAGTAAGGAGGATAGAAAATGGATGAAATGTATGCCTATAAGTGCGAAAAATGCGGAAAGCTCCATCATCCCCGGTACATCGTTTGCCAGAATCCTGACTGCGACGGCCGTAAATTTGAGAAGCTTCCACTTTCTGGAGCCTGTAAACTTTTAACCTGGACCAGAGTTTATAACCTGCCGGAAGGATATATGTGTCCCTGGTTGAACTTCGGTATTGTTGAATTTGAAAATGGTGTCCGTGTAACTGGTCAGATCGGTTTTGATGATGGCATAGAGTCAGGTATGGAACTGAATGCTACCGTTGGTGTGATAAGAGAAAAATCAATATTATATAAAGAAACCGTTGAAACTCCTCAATATGGATTTATATTTCAGAAGTTATGAATCTGATAGAAGACTCTTCGATAGGAACAGGTTCTGATTTGTTATGATAGGAGGTTTGCAGTGAAAGAGATCAACTCAGTCGAAATATGTGCTCAGCTTCACGAATTGCTCTCTGTTAATATTATAGCAATGAAGGTACATTCAGTATTTGACTCGTCAGTCAATATCATTAGAGAGAATCTGTTTTTTTCCCTCCTGTCTGGTAAAAGTTGTTTATTTCCTATGACATGCAGATTACAAGATGGGATTTATTTCCCTGACTTAGGAATTAAAGAAGGTATGGAGGTAACTTGGTCAGAAGATATCATTTCAATTCCTGATGCAGACCTCGAAATCAATTTAAAGAATAACAAGATACGGAATCTGCTGTTTGACAAGAAGGAAGAATTACTTATTCCAACTGAGTTTGAATTAAAACTTAAGATACTGAAGGATTTGATTGAGGATAAAGGCTGTGAGTATGATTTAAGTACTCTCGTAACAGGGAAATTTAGAAATCCATATGCCGACCTAGTAATTCGGAAACTGCCAGGTCTTGAGGAAGCAATTAGGAATAATGCAGAGCAGGCAGGAATTCAGGCGGGGGGACTTGCCGGATGCGGAATCGGACTTACACCCTCCTCGGATGATATGCTGATCGGGTATATGTCGGTGTACCGGGCTGATTCTATGGCAAGAGGATTCCGTATGGAAGAGATCGATATTGTTACGAATTCGATGGGCACCAAAGCATCGGAACATACAAATACAATAAGCGGTGCATTTTTAAAACAATGTGGAATTGGCTTGTTTTCAGAAGATATGTCAAAGCTGCTGCGGGCACTGTATTCCGATACTGATGCAGATACCGTCAGAAGATGCGGACAGGATATTCAAAACTTTGGTTCAACTTCCGGTACCGATATTTTAACAGGAGTTGTCTTGGCAATGATAAGTTTAGCAAGCAGAGAATTCCCAGGTTATAAGCAATACAGCTAATATTTCGTATAGGAAACAACACGGATGATAGACGATCCGCTTTGACAGGGAGGAGAATATTGTGGTT
>JBASOB010000449.1:0-7274 GCA_049657865.1 Mobilitalea sp. | reverse complement strand
AAGGTATCAGCAGAAGAAACATTGAGCAACCAGTATCTTATTAAGGTAAACCGAATATGTAATACAGTTACAGTCTATGAGAAAAATGATAAGGGTAAATATAACGTACCAGTCAAATCGATGGTCTGTTCTGTTGGACTAGAAGGAATGGAGACTCCTCTTGGAACCTATAAGACAAAAGCCAAATATCGCTGGAGGGCGTTAGTAGGACAGGTATATGGTCAATATGCAACGCGAATCGTAGGAGGTATTCTGTTTCATTCCGTTCCTTATGATAAAGCATATAATCCAGCATCTTTACCAGCAGAAGAATATAATAAATTAGGATCTCCGGCCTCGCACGGATGTGTTCGTCTATCAGTTGCAGATGCTAAATGGATTTATGATAATTGTAAGCTGGGAATGACTGTAATCATTTATGATAACATATTAAGCCCGGGGCCATTAGGAAAACCGGAAGCAATCAAAATTCCGAAAACAATGACCTGGGACCCAACCGATCTCGGTGATTTGAATCCGTACACTAAAACCAACCCTAAGCTTTATGGCGTGAAGGATAAAGAAGTTGAATGGGGAGAGGAACTGGATTTATACAAAGGCATCAGTGCAAAAACAGGTACTGGGCAAGATATTACCTCAAGTATTGCGGTTGATGGAGTGGTCGATACTTATTATGCCGGAGATTATGAGATTACCTACACTGTCATGGATTCGATTGGAAGAAAGAAGAGTAAGACGGTTACAATCACCGTGAAGGAATGTGAAGACACACCAGCACTCATCGGAGTAGAGGATTTGATTGTTGCAAAAGACACCGTGATTAACAGAGATTACCTGATGACCGGGGTAAAAGCTTATTGTCTGGGAAACAAGCTGGATAAAAATGATATTAAAGTATCCATAAAGAAAGTGAATGAGACGCAGTACCTTGCTACCTACTACATCAGTATTGGGAAAACTTCAAGCTCAACTTTAACCGCAAATGTCTATGTAGACCAAGAAGCTCCGGTTATCTCAGGTTTAGCAGACCAAATACTGATAACAGGTGAAGTACCGACTTATGAGGATCTTTTATCTGGAGTAGAGATTAACGATAATTATTCTATGCTTACAAAAAAAGATATCAAAGTTACGGTGGATGGAGACAAAGAGAATGGTTATACTGTTCTTTATGAAGCAGAGGATGAAGTTGGTAATCATGCCGCAACAGAGGTGTTATATTACTATTAAATGAAAGAGATTATACTACAGGTAACGCAGTTGGTTAACAGCTGCGTTATTTTATTTTTTACAAAGAATGGATTTAATTCTATTCAGAAGTAAACTTTTATGCTATAATGAAGCAACGTATATGAAAGGAGAAAAATGAATGAGTAAATATACTGAAATGACTCCACAGATGTTGGAACTTGCAGACTTATGCAAGAGGAACACAGTTATTGACCCCGAATTGTACGCAAAATATGATGTAAAAAGAGGCTTGAGAGACATTAGCGGTAAAGGTGTATTGACAGGATTAACGGATATTTGTGAGATCCTTTCCTATACCATTGTTGACAACGATTATGTACCCTGCGAGGGTAAATTGTTCTATCGCGGAGTGGATGTCGAGGAAATAGTGAATGGGTTTATGAAAGAAAACAGATTTGGTTTCGAAGAAGCAACTTATTTGCTGCTTTTTGGTAATCTGCCTTCGAAAGAAAAACTGACGGATTTCACGCAGCTTCTTGAAAAATACAGAGAACTGCCTCCTAGCTTTGTACGGGATATCATTATGAAAGCTCCCAGCAAAGATATGATGAATACCTTGGCTAGAAGTGTTCTGACGTTGTATTCCTATGATGAGAAAGCAGATGACATATCGATTGAAAATGTTCTTAGACAGAGCCTCCAATTAATCGCGGTATTTCCATTGCTGTCGGTGTATGGATATCAGGCATATGAATATTATCATGCAGACAAAAGTTTGGTGATTCATTCTCCGGAAGCTGGACTGTCCACTGCCGAGAATATACTGCATATGCTAAGGCCGGATAGTAAATATTCGGATTTGGAAGCAAAGATACTTGATGTTGCTTTAGTTCTACATGCTGAGCATGGGGGTGGTAACAATTCGACATTTACAACGCATGTCGTAACCTCTTCCGGAACGGATACCTATTCTTCTGTAGCTGCATCACTTGGATCTTTAAAGGGTCCGAAGCACGGTGGTGCCAATGTTAAGGTAATGCAGATGTTTGAGGATATGAAAAAAAATATTAAGAATTGGGAAGATGAAGAAGAAATAAGTAATTATCTTGCCGATTTATTAAATAAAAAAGCATTTGATAAATCAGGATTGATTTATGGGATGGGACATGCAGTTTACTCCATATCAGATCCAAGAGCAAATGTATTAAAACAATATGTGCAGACTTTATCGAAAGAAAAAGGAATGATGAAAGAATTCGGCTTATATACAATGGTAGAACGGTTAGCGCCGGAGATTATTGGAAGAGAACGTAAGATATATAAAGGCGTCAGTGCAAATGTCGATTTCTATAGTGGATTCGTTTATCATATGTTGGGTCTTCCGATGGAATTATACACACCGATTTTTGCGATTGCCAGAATATCCGGCTGGTGTGCACATCGTCTAGAAGAACTTAATAATGCGGGTAAAATCATTCGTCCTGCCTATAAGAGTGTTTCTAAGCATCGTGATTATGTATCTCTTGCGGAAAGAGAAGAAAATATAGAGAAAGATGAAACAGGTTTTGTGTGAATTGATTTGGAGCATTAAAGCAATATAGTATTCGAATGAAACGGTTGCTAAATGTTGGCAACCGTTTACATTTTACTATTTATTACGAAAAATCTATTGAAATCTTCAGTAGGATAGGATACACTAACTATAAACGGGTTGACAAATACTTTTATTATAATAAAATATTAGTTATAGTCAGAATTGGTAGTTTACGGAGAATAGTATGAGAGTGATAGCGGGTAAAGCAAGAAGATTACAGCTAAAAACACCGGAAGGCTTTGACACCAGACCAACTACGGATAAAACAAAAGAGACTTTATTCAATATATTGAATCCATACTTAGCAGATTCGGACTTTCTGGATTTGTTTTCCGGGAGTGGAGCAATCGGGATTGAAGCTCTATCAAGAGGAGCGAAGTATTCGGCTTTTGTAGAAGATAATAAAGCTGCATTAGAATGCATCAGGGCAAATCTTCATTTTACTAAATTGGAAGCTAGTGCGGAAGTCCTTTCATTAAAAGCGGTGGATGGAATCAGGGCGTTGGAAGTATCTGGAAAAGTTTTTGACGTTATTTTTATGGATCCACCATATAATAATATGTTGGAAAAAGAAGTGCTGTTGATACTCCAAAACTCAAACATTATTTATTGTGATACCATTATTGTAGTAGAAGCTTCCCTTAAGACCGATTTTAAATTTCTTGAGGAAACTAAGTTTCAAGTCTTTAAGACAAAAGAATATAAGACAAATCAACATGTATTTATTGAATTGAAATAATACATTGGATAGATGGTACATAATATAGTAGGAACAAGCTCGTAATAATTATGCAAAGCATAATTCTGCAAAAGCATGCGAACTAATAGCCTAGCAAAATAGGTGAGCTGATAGTCTTGCTGAAACATGCGAGCTGATAGTCTCACCAAAACGTGTGAGCCAATAGTCTCACCAAAACGTGTGAGACTATAAAGAGTTTAACTTGAACTTCTTTCAGGTATTGTTTGTACTTGCAGCCTAAAATTGCAGGTTATAAAGGAATGGAGATTTATATGAAAATCGGAATTTATCCTGGAAGTTTTGACCCAATCACGTTAGGGCATCTGGATATTATTATAAGGGCATCTGGTTTGGTTGACCAGTTAATCATTGGTGTATTACATAATAATGCAAAGAATCCATTGTTTTCAGCCCAGGAACGTGTTGAATTAATTGAGCAGGTTATTAAAAAAGAAACTAATTTAACTACAGTCACCGTAGAAGCTTTTGACGGATTATTGATTGATTTCGCAAAACAGAAAAATGCTTCAATCATCGTAAGAGGACTTCGTGCAATTACTGACTTTGAATATGAATTGCAGATAGCACAGACAAATCATAAGCTGAATAAAATGATTGATACCGTATTCTTTACTACCAGTGTCGAGTATTCTTACTTAAGCTCCAGTGCAGTGAAAGAAATAGCAAGCTACGGTGGAGATATCCGGCAATTCGTTCCGGAATGTGTAGTACAGTCGGTTTACGATAAATATAATTTGATAAGGAGCGTTTGATATGGGAGCAAGCAGAATTGAACAATTAATTGAGGATATTTATGAATTTGTTGAGAGTTGTAGAATGCAACCTTTATCAAGCACAAAAGTAGTAGTTCCAAAGGACGAATTATATGACCTGTTAGATGAACTGCGACTTAGAACACCGGAAGAGATTAAGCGCTATCAGAAAATCATAGCAAATAAAGATGCAATCCTTGCTGATGCAGAAGCAAAATCAGAAGTGATGCTTAACAAGACCAGAGAAAAAGCTAAAGAGTTGTTAGATGAACATGAAATTATGCAACAAGCTTATTATCAGGCTAATGAGATGATTATCCAAGCTTCCGAGGAAGCAGAGAAACTTCGAAGAGAAGCCACAGAAGAAGCAGATCAGATCAGGACAGGCGCATTGGTATATTCCAATGATGTTTTGACCGAAGTGGAAAGAGTTTTAGCAAATGCTTATGATACGGCAATTTCTAAGTATGATGCATTCATCGGAACGCTCAAAGGAAATTTAGAGATAGTAAACAGCAATAAAAGAGAATTAAATGAACAGCTTTATCCGAGCGAGAATACACTGAATAAGGATTCTGTGGACTCGGGATATACAGAAAGTGACTTTGATTTTGATGAGAATACATTTCTTCCAGAAGAATAAAACAAACTTAAAATATAACTTGGTTTTTACAGGAAGAATAGATGATTCCACTTTTCACGCAGTAATATGATAAAATATTTATAGATAGTCTTGAGTTCCCAAGTAAACTGCCATTGTCGGTAAGTGCTGAAGTCAAGACTATTTTTATTAAACAAAATACCTAAAGGAGATGTAAGTATGACACAAAATAAGAATTTGCCAAAAAGAGATGAAGTTGATGCTAAGTTTAAATGGGCTATCGAGGATTTATATGCTTCGGATGAATTATGGCAGAAGGAATATGAGACAGTGAAAGAAATGCTTCCAAAGGCACTAGAATATAAAGGAAGACTTTCAAAATCAGGTGATCTGCTTTATGGTTATTTTAAGCTTTCGGATGAAATCAATAAACTGATAGAAAGAGTTAATGTGTATGCAAATCAAAAAAGTCATGAGGATACACAGAATGCAGTATATCAAGATTTATCCAATAAAGCGAATGCATTAGCGGTACAGGTTAATAGTGCTTTGTCTTTTGCGATTCCAGAAATTCTTGAGATTTCTGAAGAAATGATCGTTCAGTTTAAATCAGAATGTAAAGAATTAAAATTATATGATTTTAGTTTAAAGGATATCCTTCGTTTGAAACCGCATATTTTATCAGGAGAAATGGAGGGATTACTTGCAGATGCAGGAGAAATAGCAGATGCTTCTTCTAATATCTTCTCAATGTTTAATAATGCAGATATCAAATTTCCGGAGATAAAAGATGAAAATGGAGATTTGATCAGGATTACGCATGGTAGATATGGTCAATTACTGGAAAGTGCTGACCGCAGAGTAAGAAAAGAAGCATTTGAAGGGGTATATTCAACGTATGCAAGCTATCGGAATACTTTGGCAGCAGCATTTAGTGCGAATGTGAAACAGGAGTCTTTCTTTGCGAAAGCTAGAAACTATAAATCTACATTAGAAAGAACATTAGATGCTGGCAGTGTACCACTTGAAGTGTATACGAATCTTATTTCAGCAGTTCATGAAAATATGGACGTAATGCACCGTTATGTATCCCTTCGCAAGAAGCTGCTGGGGGTAGAAGAACTTCATATGTATGATCTGTATGCACCTCTGATTGCTGATGTAAAAATGGAAATTCCATTTGAGGAAGCGAAAGAAATTGTAGCAAAGGGACTTGAACCGTTAGGCGCGGATTACCAAAAAATATTACAGGAAGGTTACAACAATCATTGGATTGATGTTTATGAAAATGAGAATAAACGCAGTGGAGCATATTCCTGGGGAGCATATGGAACACATCCCTATGTATTGCTGAATTATAATGATACGTTAAATAATGTTTTTACTTTGGCACATGAGATGGGACATGCAATTCACAGTTATCATTCGGATCAGGCACAGCCTTATGTATATGCAGGCTACCGGATTTTTGTTGCAGAGGTCGCATCTACTTGTAATGAAGCTCTTTTGATTCATTATATGCTGAAAAATACAGAAGATAAAAAAGAAAAAGCATATCTTATTAATCATTTCCTTGAAAAATTTAAGGGCACCTTATTTCGCCAGACGATGTTTGCGGAATTTGAGATGATTACGCATAAGATGGTAGAGGACGGAGAAAGCCTGACTGCGGATGCATTATGTAAGATTTACCATGATCTGAATGCTGCTTATTTTGGAAGTGACATTGTGATTGATCCGGAAATTGATATGGAGTGGTCAAGAATTCCTCATTTCTATACAGCATTTTATGTATATCAGTATGCAACGGGATACTCTGCGGCAATTGCATTGTCCAGACGAATCCTGAATGAAGGGGAAGCAGCTGTAAAGGATTATGTCAAATTCCTGAGTAGCGGAAGTTCGAACTATCCAATTGAACTGCTTAAGATTGCGGGAGTGGATATGGGAACCAAAGAACCGGTGAAGGAAGCGCTGAAGCTGTTTGCGGAGCTACTTGAGCAGATGGAGGAGTTGCTGAAGTAAGTAGGGGTAACAAAGGTGTAGGTAGTGAAGGGCTGGCGCGGTCGGTGGACACTGGGTAGCGGAATGTATGTCGAATGCAGCTACATCACTTCTAAAAATGTGCGCGTAAGGAAAAGACATGGAAAGCGATAGTACGTTGCTTTCCATGTCTTTTTTACGCGTACATTTTCAGAGTTATGGCTGCATGACGACATACATTTCCGCTACCCTGTGCCTACCACCCACGCAGCCCCCCAAGGTGACGCGGTAAGGGAAAAACCTTAAGGTCAAGGAGGTGAAGGATATGGTTCTTTGGGCTGACGGCAATAAATTGCGTCAGCAATTTATTGGGGACTCTACGAAGAGTTGATT
>JBASOB010000448.1:0-2434 GCA_049657865.1 Mobilitalea sp. | reverse complement strand
CGGCAATAAAGGGTTTCAATCCACGGCCCTCTTGCGAGAGCCGACATCTAAACGGTATCATAGTTGCCGGCCATTACGGTGTTTCAATCCACGGCCCTCTTGCGAGAGCCGACTCCAGCGGAGCACTAAGTACTCCTGCTATTCCAAGGTTTCAATCCACGGCCCTCTTGCGAGAGCCGACTGTTATTATTTGATTTACAAGACGGTGAAGCTATCGTTTCAATCCACGGCCCTCTTGCGAGAGCCGACCCATGTATCCCAGAACTCTTTCAGTGCATTAACGTTTCAATCCACGGCCCTCTTGCGAGAGCCGACAGTAAAACTTCATATATAAAGGATGATAATTTATTCTTTTTTTGTTCATTTTGTATGCCGTTATCGGTATTCTTTATATTTATCCCTTTTCAACTAAATTATATCTTAGTAAATATCTGATTATTTGGGTGCGAATCTCCCCTATAATCTATGTTAACATATGATTCGCATTTACCTTTTATATGATAAGCGGTCCTTCCATATCTATGGAACTTTTCGCTCCAATATGAAGCACTTTATTTTTATAATTATTTCCCAAATAATAAAACCGTAAACTATCTGTCTCTTTATCTATAATTTTTTCTAATATATTTTGCAATTCACGGCATTGCGCATAATCTAATATACATTCAAAAACTGACTTTTGTACACGCTGGCCATGGTCGACACATTGTCTCGCTACTTGTCTTAATCTTTTTTGTCCCCCTGGTGTTTCAGTGCTCACATCATATGTAATTAAGACTAACATCATTCACCTACTTCCATAGAAATGGAGGGTATTCATCCAAATCACCACGCAAATATCTTGCCAAGAGCATCGACTGAACAAATGGAACTAATCCCCATTCGATTTTTTCATTAAGAAATGGATGCGTCAATTGCTCTTGCTTCCTCGTTTGCCATGCTTTTAATATACCCTTACGGGTATCATCATCCATTATAACCGCACCATCTTCCTTCTTTGTGAATCCTTTTGCATTTATCTCCTTCTTATTAATTAGAGATAATACAAACCGATCCGCATAAATTGATCTCAATTCTTCCATCATATCCAACGCCAAAGAAATCCGTCCTGGACGATCCGTGTGCATAAAACCAACATATGGATCTAATCCAATTGTTTCTAGCGCAGAAGCAACATCGTGCGCAAGTAGGGTATAGGTAAATGATAACATAGCATTCACATTATCAAGAGGAGGTCTTTTATTTCTCTCATCAAAATAGAAATCCTCTTTTTGTTGTAATATCAAGTCATTAAATACTCTGAAATATCTACTTGCTGCTGCTCCTTCTAATCCTCGCATTTCTTCTTTATTATCACATTCTCGGATCATTTCAATCGCATTAAGTAATATTTTAGATGTGTTTTTTATTTTTTCTACATCTACTCTTTGCGCATAATCTCGAGTTGCCCTTTCAAGAACACCTCGCGAATTATAAATCTTGCCCACTATTATATTCCTTGCAATTTTCATGCTCTCTGTTTCATTTTCAGAAATGCGATATTGTGTTTTTCTGAGGACGACATTCCCTTGAACTTCACCAACTACTCTTGCCAGAAATCTACCATTTTGTGTTAAAAAAGTTAATGATATATTCTTTTCTACACATGCTCCCATCAATGCCGGACTAGCTCCTGTATAACCGAACGCAACAACTCCATCCAAGTTATGCAGAGGCATTCTCATTACTTTTTCGTCTTCTTTCAAAACAACAATATTTTCACCGTCAAGTGACAAATAAGTATCTGGAGAAGTTACATATAAAGTATTTAATAGTTTTTTCATTGTATCTCCTCCTTGATACATTGATCAATATATTCTTTTACTGTATTTGTCTTATATAGCCTTGGCATACATATGTCCATGAGTGAGCAAGCATTACAAGCTTTTGTTGGCTTTACCCTAGGTGTATGTTGTTTCGTATAGAGTTCATGCATTTCTTGAAACATATCAGTAACTTTATTTCTTAGTTCCTTATCAAATGATATTTTTAATCGATGTCTGGTTTCTCCATAATATAAATAACCTTCTTTAATCTGACAGATGAGCATTTCCTCCATACACATCGCCTGTGCACATAATTGCAATGCATCGATATCATCTTCTTTTGGTTTACCTCGTTTGTACTCTATCGGAGTGGGTAAATATTTTCCATCCCGTCCAAAAATAGATACACCTTCCTCCGTTTTATGAAATTCAACTACATCACAGGTCCCGCTGGTACCTAATGTTCTTGAAAATACAGGCATTCCTCTTGTAATGATTACATCACCGCGTTTTTCTGTAAAGTCATCATTATGAGCACTTTCATGTAGAATATTGCCTTCTACCGTTCGTAAATTTTCATTCCATTGCTGTTCGATATGAATAAGTGCCCATTGGCGACGACAAAATGC
>JBASOB010000447.1:0-2017 GCA_049657865.1 Mobilitalea sp. | reverse complement strand
TCGTATTGATATTCTCTTTCTCGAAAAATACAGGAATATTCTTGTCTTTGAGCTGTCTAATGAATTTTAAACAATCCAGGGTGTTTCGAGCAAAGCGGCTGATGGATTTGGTAATAATCATGTCGATTTTACCTTCCATGCAGTCTTCAATCATGCGGTTGAACTCATCACGCTTCTTTGTATTAGTTCCGGTGATTCCGTCATCTGCATAGATCCCTGCCAGTTCCCATTCCGTATTGCTCTGAATGTAGTTCGTGTAATGCTCAATTTGAACTTCATAGCTTGTTGCCTGCTCATCGCTGTCAGTAGAAACACGGCAGTAAGCAGCAACCTTAAGTTTTGGTTTTTCATCGGTATTTACATTATTGCCTACTCGTGAACGTGCCGGTATCACCGTAACACTTCGATTATTCGCCATCTGCAATCACCTCGCTTTCAATTAAACTGTAGGCATATTCGGCTTGTTGAAAGGGATCATCATAAAGATGCTGTGCTGCTAGAGCATTGTAGCGCAATTTTGGAATAACCGATTTTGGAATCTCCTGTTCACGAATTCTTCCAAGCATCTGAGCCCGCCTCAGTTTTTCTGTCTCAACCTGTTTGATCATTTCTTCGTTTATTATTTGTGGGTAGAAGTCATCACCAAGGTATCGTTTATTTATAAGAATCCTGGAAATTGATGCATGACAGCGCTTGATACCAGCCTTTTCTGCAGCATCTGCTAAAGAGAGTCCGGAAAGATATAATTGAAACAAATCCCTTATTTGTGTTGCTGCTTTTTCATCAATAATCGCCTTACCGTTTTTGATGATGTATCCGAATGGTATGTGGTTCACCTATCTCACCAGCCTTTCCTTAAGAGTGATACCGCATTTCATCTTGAAGCCTATTTCGACTTGTGAATATACAACGATTCTTTCTATATAGCGGTCAAATAAATCTTCCTCGAAGCTATCAATCGGCTCTGCCTTTGAAACATGCTTCAAAAGCTGTTCAACTTCAGTGGTAACAGTCATTTCACCATTCACCGATCGAGAAATGGCTTCTTTTTGTTCCTTCAGCAGAGCGGCATCCTTTCGGAGCTCATTGTTCTGTGCATTGAATAGGGCAGGCTCTAAATAGCCTTTGGTCATTAGTCCAACCAGCACTTGGCTCCGCTCCGCATTTTCCTCCATCCTCGATTCAAGCGTCTGGATTTCAATGAGGTTATCTGAGAAGTTCACAGCTTTTAAGCTCTGCAGCAGTGGCTTAAGAATAAACTTATGCCCGAAAATCAACTTATTGATCATTGTTATAAAAGCTTGTTGAATAACATCATCCCTTATGGACCGCATTGAACATCCTGAAATGTCGTAGATGTGTTTGGAACAACACCAGGCAACATATTTGTTATTTCCATTGCCTTGTATTCTTCTTTTGAAGGTACTGCCACACTCGGAACACTTTATTTTCCCGGATAGCGTATACCGATTTTGGTACTTGCTGTTCCCCTTTTCTATCCCTTTTTCTTTTCCCCGCTGATTCAACAACTTACCTACAGCTTCGAATTCTTCGTGGCTAATGATTGCTTCATGATGCTTCTTTATTAGGTATTGATCCTTCTCGCCGTAGTTATAATGCCTGTTGAAATGCTCATCGGTGTAGGTCTTTTGTAAAATTACGTCTCCGGTGTATCTCTCGTTGCATAAAATGCCGCGAACAGTACTAGCCGTCCAGTTTGCTTTTCTTCTTGATGGTACACCATCACTTTTTAAGCTATCGGCGATTTTATGAGTTCCTTTGCCAGATAAGGCTTCTGCAAAAATACGCTTTACTATTGCTGCCTGTTCCTCGTTCACAATTATTTCTCCATCCACATAGTCGTACCCATAGGGTGGATAGGAGAGTTTATATGTCCCATTCTGGAAACGCTTCTGTATTGACCATTTGCTGTTTTCAGAAATAGAAATTGACTCGCTTTCAGCCAGACTGCTCAGGATCGTTAACATCAGTTCACTATCCATCGATTGTGTATTGA
>JBASOB010000446.1:0-1550 GCA_049657865.1 Mobilitalea sp. | reverse complement strand
TCTGTTATTCTTTTATATGGGTTTTCCGCCTTATTTCTTGGCGTTGTAAAAACAGCATATATAAATTTATTTTCAAATAAACTGTTTTTAATTATTTCATAAATATTCAATATTACACCTTCTCGTTAAAATAACACTACAACTCATTTGCTGTCATTCTGAGGTGCAACCGAAGAATCTCATGTTTTTAACCAAAGATGAGATCCTTCACTATCGTTCAGGATGACATAGATATACTTTATCATCAGTAATAATTTTTAGTTTTAGTTTATTCTTTTTAATTTTTATCTATTATTTGTAGCTGCTTTTTAATGACACTATTCTGTTGAATACCAAATTGTCAGCTGTTGAATCTTGATCTATGATAAAATATCCATGCCTTAAGAACTGGAATCTGTCTCCAGCATTATGTTCTTTCATGGTGGGTTCAACCTTGCAGTTATTTAACACTACTTTTGAATTAGAATTGAGTTTTTCAAGGAAATTAGTTTTATCATAATCCTGATTTTCCATCATATAGTCATAAAGTCTTACTTCTGCATTTATACTATGTTTTGCAGAAACCCAATGGAGAGTTCCCTTTACTTTTCTTCCTGTAAATCCGGATCCGCTCTTTGTTTCAGGATCATATGTACAATGAACTTCAATTACATTGCCGTTTTCATCTTTTACGAAATCTTCACAACGAACAAAATATGCATTTCTCAGCCTTACTTCATTTCCAGGGAAAAGTCTGAAATATTTTTTCGGAGGAACTTCCATAAAATCTTCTCTTTCAATATATATTTCTCTGCAGAAAGGAATAATTCTTGAACCCATTTCAGGATTGTCAGGATTGTTTTCTGCTTCAACATATTCAACCTTATCTTCCGGATAATTTGTTATTATAAGCTTTATAGGATCTAAAACAGCCATTGTTCTTGTTGCCTTAAGACTTAGGTCGTCTCTTACAGCATACTCTAACATAGCAATGTCAACAACGCTTTGTGCTTTTGATACTCCTATTGATTCGCAGAAATTGTTTATTGCGTCTGAAGTATATCCTCTTCTTCTGAGAGCTGCAACAGTTGGCATACGAGGGTCATCCCATCCGTCAACATATCCTTCTTCAACCATTTTCTTTAAATATCTTTTGCCCATCATTGTTTTTGTAAGGAATAATTTTGCAAATTCTATTTGCTTTGTAGGAGCTTTCTTAAAATCATCAAGGCTTCTTAAAAGCCAGTCGTAAAAAGGTCTGTGATCTTCAAATTCCAGTGTGCAAATTGAATGTGTAATTCCTTCAATTGCATCTTCAATTGGGTGAGCATAGTCATACATTGGGTATATGCACCATTTGTCACCTGTATTGTTATGAGTTTCATGAAGAATTCTGTATATTACAGGATCTCTCATGTTAATATTAGGACTTGCCATATCAATTTTTGCTCTAAGAACTTTTACACCGTTTTCAAATTCACCATTACGCATTTTTTCGAACAATTCAAGGCTTTCTTCTATGGATCTGTTTCTCCAAGGACTTTCCTTGCCTGGCTCTGTTAATGTTCCTC
>JBASOB010000445.1:0-1551 GCA_049657865.1 Mobilitalea sp. | reverse complement strand
TACAAACTATGCCGCTGACATGAATGTTGCACTTGCCTATTATAATTTTCTTGACGATTGGACAGATGACAAAAAGATTCTGTCATTGTGTGAAGCAAAAATGTTTGAACATGAAATAAAAAAAATTGAAGCTCATTATCCAAGCCAATGCTGTTCAATCAGCAAAAACTTGAACGAGCTTTTCAATATTGAAAAATCGGGCGAACTTAACCCAGATATTCCTGCAAATTGCTTTGGAAAATTAATGGGAGAGATTTTTGTTTTAAAGGAAGATGAATATTCTGAAAACTTGCGATCATTCGGCAATTCCATCGGGAAATTCATCTACATTATGGATGCTTGCCTTGATTTAAAGGCAGATATAAAAAATGAACGTTATAATCCGATGGTTGCTATATCATCAAAAAATTTCAGTGATGTATTGAATCTACTTATGGCTGACTGCATTGAAAAGTACAATCAGCTGCCTGTAAGTCAATATAAGAAAATCGTTGAAAATATTCTTTATTCAGGCATCTGGACAAAGTATGAAGCAGAAAAAAAGAAAATAAAGGAGGCACATAAAAATGGTATCTGATCCTTATAAGGCACTCGGTATTTCTCCAACTGCTTCAGATGGGGAAGTTATAGCGGCTTATCGAAAACTGGCCAAAAAATATCACCCCGATGTGAATCCTGGTGACGAAGATGCTACAAGAAAAATGAGTGAAATTAACGCTGCTTATGAACAGATTAAAAGTGGAAAAGCCGCACAAAACAGTGGCAGTCAGAGTTCTTCATATGGCAGCAGCAACGGCGGCAATAATCATGGAGAAAATGGCCCATTTGGAGGGTTCGGCTTTTATAGCAACAACCGGCAGCAAGGGCATGAAAATTCAGAATTTAACCCTGTAAGAAATTATTTGCGTGCAGGTTATTATGATGAAGCTCTCAATGTATTGAACAATATCAACAACAAAAATGCTGAATGGTATTATTATAGTGCAATTGCAAATTCTGGCGCTGGGAACAAAATCACAGCACTTAACCATGCAAAAATAGCAGTGCAGATGGAACCAAATAATGCAGAGTATCAACGTGTATTAAATCAAATACAAAGTGGTGGACGCACTTATCAGCAACAAAGCCAAGACTTTGGCATGCCTATAATTAACATAAGCAATTTATGTCTGGGAACTTGTATTGCAAATATGCTTTGCAATTTCTGTTTATAATGGTTTTAGGTGAAAGACATGGGAACAGGGGGATGTTTGGCAAGACAATGCGTAGATAAAGGAATCATCAAAGGGACAGGAGTTTGCATTAAAGGAAAAGACAGAGCGGACAGAGAAGGATATAAATACTACTTTGAACTGCTGCAGTGTAAAAATTGTCCAAAGCATAATGAATGTGCTAAAAAAAGTGAAAGAAAGATACTTCATATAGGGTTAAATACTGTTGAATTCTATGAAATATCACAATATCAAAAAACGGAAGAATACTTGGAAAAATATAAGAAAAGGGCTTCCATAGAAGGTAAAAATGCAGAACTTAAAAGATTTCATGGGCTAT
>JBASOB010000444.1:0-17900 GCA_049657865.1 Mobilitalea sp. | reverse complement strand
GATATAACATCATGGATTAAACCGATGGCGCCTTGGATAGTTGCTTTTTTTGTCGCACTATCCTCCAGCACTTCATCTTCAATTTCTCTTGAGGGAAAAAGCAGATGGCTTATGTGTTCAGCACCGGTTTCGGCAACGATAATTTTCAACTCTAAAATCGCAGTAAGCCTTACCTATCTGCTTCCTTCGGTATTGATAAGCTGTTCACTATTAGCGATTAGTTTTCAAACTAATCTTATAGAAACAATCGTCTTATTCATAATTCCGTTGATGTTTTCGGTATTTATATCCGTTGCGGGATTGGCTTTTAATTTGAGACTTCCGAAATATGATTGGACGAGTGAATATCAAGCTGTCAAGCAGTCTGTATCTGTTCTTGCTACGATGGGTACAGGATTTGCTTCGGTATTGTTTTTTTTAGTCCTGACAGCGTTATTACAGGTAATCTACGCATGGATTCAATTGCTGGCGATTATTTTGATTATTGCCGCAACGATTGTGCTTTATAGGAGATTGGCAGCAAAAACATTGTATCTGTAAATATAATCATAAGCAGCGACATGAAACCAGTAAGAAGGATATGCAAAAGGAAATACGTGGATACTTTGTTGAGATTACAATTTAATGATTTGGTTTAGGGATTAATTATATGTAAAGAAGGGATGAAGGAAGAAAAGAAGAATAAAATAATACTAGTCCGATTTATGTAAAATAAATCGATCCAATTGAATTTCCATTTCGTTCATATCATAGAAATATTATGAATTTGAGAGATTAAATCACCCACTATTTTATATTATTTATATATGCTTTTTACATAATCATAGTCAAAAGTACCCGAATCGACTTCATAGCATTCTGCGGTATCATCAATCCAATAGACACCATTCGCATCTACAGTAACTTGTGCAATTGATTCATCATCTTTTGAAAGAATTATTGTGAACATTGAAGAACCATCTATTTGTTTATCAGTTTCTTTAAAACTCAAGCTATTAAGGTTATCTGATATTTTTTTAATGATATCCTCGTCCCTACTATGCATTGAGTAACTACGTATACCATAGAAAAGGGTAATACTGTCTGCATCTTGAATACTAAAATAGGAGTCCTGCTTGGAACATCCTGAAACTACTATAAAAACGATACTTATCATTAACAAGAAACAAAACTTTTTCATCTGAGATATTCTCCTGATTTCCACTCTTTAAAATTATTTTTGGATAAATCCATATTTTTGACCGTCTTAGTATTACTCGTAGTGGCTTCTAATGAAAAATCCAACGATAATGTGCCATCATCTTAAGTTCACTGTTGAAATTTAATTGGTCCGTCATATATTCCTTTCAGACTATAGCAATAGTATATACACATACTATTGCTATAGTCTGCATTTGTCAAGTAAATATTTTCATATCTGCTCCTGGAGAATTATTATAAAGAAAAGTATCCATGGAAGTAGAAGGTCTTTATTTGTCGTTCACAGCATGTGCCGTCCAAACGATTGGTAAGAATCCAACAATAGGGTCTGCTATCGAGTCGGAGCGAGATGATTGTTCCTACAAGAATAATTCATACCACCAAGCTTCAAATATAAAGTATGGAAACTGCATAACGATAAAAAATATGGTCACGAATTAGAGGCTTATTAAGGTGCGTAAAATATGAATATTTTTCCATAATCAGTTGTGGAATTAGGTTCATTATGATAAAATTTGTGGAAGAACAAAATGTTTGAATCCCCATAGGATACTGGTTAGGGACGCGATATTGTTCAATTAGGAGAAAGCAAGAATGATGTAAACGAAAGGACTTGGAGGTTAATATGCGCACCGAAAAGGAAATGCTTGATTTGATTTCAAATATTGCGCAGGAGGATGAGAGAATCAGAGCCGTCATTATGAATGGTTCGAGAACGAATCCTAATGTAATAAGAGACATCTTTCAAGATTATGATATAGAATATGTTAGGCAAAGCCAGCTATGGTGAATTTGTTCTGAAAATACTGGATTAAATCGGAGAGATAAATATGACAACAGTATATTTTGTTCGGCATGCTGAGCCGGATTATACGAACCATAATGATAGGGAACGACCGTTAACGGTAAAAGGGAAAGAAGATAGCAAGTTAGTGACGGATTATTTGAGAGATAAAGATATTGAAATCGTATTATCCAGTCCTTACTTAAGGGCGGTTGAGACGGTAAAAGACTTTGCCGACTCATTTGATCATACCATAATTACGGTCGAAGATTTTCGCGAAAGAAAAGTTGACAGTGTTTGGATAGAAGATTTTAATCGATTTACAGAGCAACAATGGAGAGATTTCGATTATAAATTTACTGATGGTGAATGCTTACATGAAGTCCAAGGACGCAATGTTGCTGCACTAATGCAGGTTATCAAAGAGTACTCGGATAAAAATATAGTAATCGGAAGTCATGGAACGGCATTAAGTACTATAATTAATTATTTTGAACCATCATTCGGATTCAATGATTTTCAAAGAATTCGGAAAGTAATGCCTTGGATTGTGAAATTTACATTTCAGGGAGATGAATTTGTATCTATAGAAGAAATAGATGTATTAGGAGAAACGAATTAAGAAACCTTGATTCGGGAATTTAAAGAAGAGATAAATGCCAATATCACAGTGGATTATATCCAGTTGATGCAAGAAGACTGATAGCAGAAGGGTTTCATGGCGTAAAACATTTCGTATATAAAGAATAGCTGATAGATGGCAAAAGAATATCCCATGCGATTGGAGATTATAATTATGAAAAAATACAAATCTGATGTTTATAAAAGTGCACAGGGTGAAGAATTGTTAAAAGAATTGTACAAAAAACAACTTGCAACAATAACTGTTCCTTATGAAGAAAAAATGGTAGAAACAAGATTCGGGAAAACACATATTGTGATATATGGAAATCCAAACGGAAAGCCAGTGGTGGGGTTTCATGGTGGCAATTCAACTAACCCCTACAGTCTGAGAACCTTTACAAAGCACATAGATATGAATAAAATCAAATTTATTGTACCTGATACAATCGGTAATATTGGTTTCAGCTCTGACAATAAAATATCATCTTCTAATAGTGATTATGGTAAATGGGCATGCGATATTATAGATGCGTTGGGACTAGAAAAAGTAGTGGTTTTTGGTGGTTCTTATGGGGGAGGTATTGCTATTCGCCTTGCTACATACGCTCCTGAACGAATCGAACGTTTAATGCTGATTATTCCTTCAGGAATAGCAAACTCAAAATTTTTTCAAATGTTAAAGATTGCGTTGCCAACGATTGGATACATGCTTCATCCGACAAGTGACGAGAAGTTAAAAAAAGCCGTCTTATCCATGTCGCCCGTAGTGAATGATGACTTTCTTGAAATGATAAAACTTTCAATTCTTAATACAAAGTTCGAGATGGCTATGCCAAGAAATGCAAAAAAGAAAGAACTTGTTGGATTAAAAGCTCCCGTTTATATAATTGCGGAAGAACATGATATACTATTTCCAGGAGAAGCTGTTATTGCGCGCTCAAAAAGGATCTTCTCAAATTTAGTTGGTACAAAGTTGCTGTCATTGGGTGGGCATGGTATGTTCCTTCTAGAGGAAGAAACACATTATGATTTTTATAATACAATTACAGATTTTCTTTTATCATAAGATTTTTGCTTAATAAGAGGTTAGGCTGCTTCGTAATCTTTACCTAATGTGTCGGAACTGTTAGAGGCGGCGAACGTCCAAGTGCATTTATAAGCGTGAAGAGTATGATCAATATTATAATAGAAAAACAGAAATTTCAGAGTAGGAGAATGTAGAATGAGAGAAATTATAAGAACAGAAATAGACAATGAATGGGCACACTCAGCGATTGTTGAGGCTGGGGATTATGTTTATATCAGCTATTGCATGAAGAACGAGGGACAATCAATCGAAAACCAAATAAATGGTGCATTTGATGTTTTGAGTGAAAGACTTGAAAAGGTAGGCTTGACATTGAAATCTGTAGTGCAAATGGATTGCTTATTTAGAGATATTAATGATTTATCGTTTTTAGGAGAAATAATTAAGGAAAGATTTGAAGGAAAATATCCAGCAAGAAAGGCATATGAAACAAAGTTTATTAGAGATGGAATTGACTTTCAGGTTGATGCAATCGCTTTTAGAGAGAATTAAATAAATACCAAGTTGCAGACAATAAATGGATTCCTCTTGAAGGAGTGTTCAGGAGAACAGAACAACAAGAAGATAGCTGCTTAAAACTGGATTTTTCATGATATAAGATATTTTATATAGGAAGAATAGCTGGTAGGTATATTAGAAAGAATATGGATATGAACGTAAAGGGGGGTATTAGTAATGTTTCATATGAGATATGCGACGTTAGAGGATAAAGATTTTTGGTTTACGCTAGATAAGCATTTGAGCGAAAAGGAATATAGGAACAAAATCATGCTTAATCAATGCTATATTATAGAAGAAGATAATAAATGTATTGGTGTATTCCGGTACAATTTATTCTGGGATACAATTCCGTTCCTTAATCTGATCTATATAGACTGGAACTATCATAGAAAAGGGATTGGTTCCAAAGCTATGTTGTACTGGGAAGATGAAATGCGAAAATCAGGATATGAATTGGTCATGACCTCTACCATGGTGGAAGAAGCATCGCAGCACTTTTACCGGAAGCTTAATTATAAGGATTGTGGGTGCTTGGTTAAGGATATTCCTCCACTAGTTGAAACCATGGAGATGTTTATGATGAAATCTCTTCCATTGTTTACGGAAAGAATTATTTAGGGAGAAGATAGAATGGAGAAAGAATTATCAGAAATGACATTAGAGGAACTGTGGGAGCTGTTTCCGATTGTTCTAAAGGAATACAACATTGAATATCCGAACTGGTACGAAATAGAAAAGAAAAAACTGGTAGGGGAATTTGATGACGGAACGGCTGTAAGAATCAGTCATATAGGAAGCACTGCGGTTCCTGGAATTATATCAAAACCAATTATAGATATTTTAATGGAAATATCTCACACCTGTGATACTGCCCAATTATCAGATAAATTAAAATCAATGCAATGGGGTCTGATGAATTATTCGGATAAACCGACGTTCAAACAGACATATAATAAAGGTTATACGAAGGTTGGATTGGAAGAGAAGGTATATCATCTCCATGTACGATATGCGGATGATTGGAGTGAGTTATATTTCAGAGATTATTTGATTGAGCACCCTGAAGTAGCAAGGGAATATGCTGAACTTAAGATGCAGTTAAAAGAAAAGTTTGAACATAATAGAGATGCTTATACGGATGCAAAAGAAGCATTTGTTGGTAAATACTCTGAAATAGCAAAGTTACAGTATGGGGAACGATATAAGAAAATATCTGATTAGTTATTTCTGTTATAAGAAAATAATAACAGTACCTTTGATGATTAAAAAATCGATGATTAGGGACGGTTTATATTGCTATGTTCTAAAGGAGGTTACTATGTTTCAAAGCGAGAGACTCACTTATAGGATGTTAACAGAAAATGATTTCGATTTGTTTTACGAGCTATATTCAAATGAAGAAGTCATGCGGTATGCCTACCGCAATAAATTAGAAACGCTTGAGGAAGCAAAAAATGCATTTGCAGATATCTTAAGAATGCAATTAGAGAATAACGGGATACAGTATATCGCCTCCTTACAGAATAAGATAGACATAGGAATCGTTGATTATGAAGTAATTAAAAAAAATGATAATGGCGGAATCGTTGAGATCGGATATTTTATCAAACCCAATTATTGGGGATGCGGGTACGCAACTGAGATGGGCAAAGCAATCATAGAGTTCCTATTCGAAAATTATAACATTCACAAAATTATTGCGAGCTGCAATGCGAATAATCATTCTTCCGAGCATATTATGAAAAAGATAGGAATGGAATTTGAAGGTCGCTTCAAGAAAACTCGTTACAAAAATGGAAAATGGGAGGATGAAATAGAATACGGATTATTACGAGAGGAATGAGAAGGAAATTAAATAATTTAGGCGGTATGTGTTTCTGCTCTTCCGATTGGAAAAAGTGGCGTACTTAAAATAAGGCAGGCTACGACATATCATTTAAAAAAGTGATTTATCACTAAAATAGTGGAATGATGGTATGAACTATTTGATTCTTGAAATATTGCGTAGCATATACTTTGAATCGATTATTAATTATGGTAATGTAGAATATATTACAAAATGTGATTAATGTAAAATATTAATATTGTGACAGGGAGGAGTGGTATGATGGAAAATAATGAACGGATAAGCCAATCACACGAAACATACAGTCAGATTAGAAATACTTTGATCACGGCTCAGACGAAGGTGACTACGGTTATAAATTCTGCCATGGTGGAGGCTTATTGGGAAATCGGAGAACAGATATATTTTGACTGTGGTGAGAATGACAGAGCGGAATACGGTAAGAATTTGTTAAGCTATTTATCAAATGAACTTACAAAAGAGTTTGGACGAGGATTTTCTGTACGTAATTTGAGAAATATGAGACAATTTTATTTGTGCTTTCCAAATCGGCAGACACTGTCTGCCAAATTGAGCTGGTCACATTATACATTGCTTATGAGGGTTAATAACAAGGTGCGGAGAGATTTTTACTATGAAGAAGCTGATAAGTCGGGATGGAGTGTTCGACAGTTAGAGCGTCAGATTTACTCATTCTATTATGATAGAATTTTGGAAAGTCAAGATAAAGCAAGTGTAGCTGATGAAATACAGCAATTAGAGCCAAAGCCAGAATATGAGAAAATTGTAAAAGACCCATATGTATTAGAATTTCTGGACTTAGAGCCAAATCCACATTATTATGAAAAGGATTTGGAACAGGCGATTATTGATCATTTACAGAAATTTCTATTAGAACTAGGAAGAGGATTTTCATTTGTTGCACGTCAAAAGAAGATATCCTTCGATGGACGAAATTTTTATATTGACCTTGTGTTCTATAATTATATTTTGAAATGTTTTGTACTATTTGATTTGAAAATAGGAGACTTAACACATCAGGACTTAGGGCAGATGCAGATGTATGTTAACTATTATACCAGAGAATTAATGAATGAAGGCGATAATCTGCCAATTGGCATTGTATTATGTGCAAATAAAAGTGATTCAATTGTTAAGTATACATTACCAGAAGATAATCGTCAGATATTTGCCTCCAAGTATATGATGTATCTGCCGTCTGAAGAGGAATTAAAACGAGAGCTTAATTTAGATGAGTTTGTAAAAATAAATAACGAATAAATATAATTTGAAATACAAAGGGGACCATGTATTATGAATAAGATAAGCCCTGAAACAGCAGCAGGAATAGCGTTTAATCTTTTAAATTAACTTCTATCAATGAAAATGAAAATGAAAAGTGTAAAGAGAGCTATGAATTCTATTAATAAAATATAACATTCACAAAATTATTGCGAGCTGCAATGAAAGTATCAGATGCATTATTTGAAAAAGTGAAAGATGCCGGACTAAGTCTAGAACAGATAGAACAATTGGATAATAAGTTAAGAGCACAAGGGTTTTATGAAGAAGATATAGAAAGTTTTGATGCCTTGTATAAAAACAGATATGGGCAAACCTATGGACCAGAATTTCTAGAAGCTAATCTAGTTGCAGTTATTTCGGATGGAGGATTTGTGCTGTTAAAATATAATTATTTGACAATAAGAAATGCAACTATCAGCGACAGTGATTTATTATCAAAATGGTGGAATGATGGTAAAGTTATGGCACATGCTGGATTTCCGAATGGAACAGGACAAACTTCGAAGGAAATTGCGGAAAGCTTGCAACAGGATACGGACGATACTCGTAGGAGACTTATACTCGAAAGAGAGAATACTCCTATTGGTGAAATGAACTATAAGAATAGCGGTGATGGCATCGCAGAAATAGGAATCAAAATATGTGATTTTTCTATGCAAGAGAAGGGCTATGGCAGAATTTTATTAAGTATGTTAATTGGCGAATTGTTTTCAATGGGGTATAAAAAAATCGTGCTTGACACTAATCTTAACAATACGAGAGCACAGCATGTATATGAAACACTTGGATTTTTAAAAATCAGAGTTAATATTGATTCTTGGAAAAATCAATTAGGTGAGCTGGAATCATCAATTGATTATGAATTATATGAGAATCATTTCATCAACTTTATAAAATTAGAATAATAATCTGCTTAACAAAGAACATTGTGGACGTTCTTGGAGGAACAATGTATACAAAATCAACAGACGAGGAAATTGTTTTGATAAGGAATTTGATTTGCGGGAAAGAGGTTCTATGCCCTAAATGCAGAAAATCTAATTTAAAGAATTTTCATAAAAAAGCAAAAAAAAGCAATACGGACTATATTTGTCCTGTTTGTAATGAAAGATACGAAATTCTAAAGATGATGAAAGAATTGCAGTAAGATATTCTTGATTATCATATTGAAAAATAGAAGAAAGCAGACCTAGGTAGAGCGTGTCCTGTATGTAACCCCATAGTTAGACTTAAAATCTAACCGGGGGGATTCCTACATCTTACGCAGTATCTGGGTCTGTATTGCAATATCATTTACAATTAATGAATAGAAGCGAGTATTGTAAGTTTATTTCATATTGCATTAATAACACTATCTTTCCTGTTTTTGAATATAGATATGCAAGACTAATTGGCGCTTCCTACTTTGTTAAGGTTACTGCCAATCTGTCATGACCTTTTCAATAGTATTCTCAAAAGTCGCTCTCTCATCAATTTTACATTTCATTTTCACTATGTTGTTATTGGAGCTGAACCAGGAGTTCATCTCATCAATTTCAGTTGTATTATCAACTGGAGCAGAGCCGATCGAGTATAGAAGAAGGTTCTTATTCTCAATTGGATTGCGTTTTGCATAATCTTCTAAAACCGGAGATACTTTGCCCATATAGATAGGTGAGCCAAGCGCTATTACATCATAGTTCGCCCAATCATAACTTAATTCGCTGGAAGGAAAATTAATCGTAACAGTATATCCGTTATCTGCCATAATCTGTGCGACGGACATCGATACTTCCTTTGCGGTGTCATGTTTTGACGGTTCATAGATGAGAAGCGCCGTCTTTTCCCCTTCCCCAATTACAACTTCCTCAGTTTTGTGTTCTTTGTTAATAGAGGAAACCGTGGAATAAAGAATGCCGATTCCCACCACAACAACGATTAAAAATATTCCTAAAATACTTAATATAATTTTCTTGAAAATGCCTTTTCTTTTCCCTTGTTTGTTGTTCATACTAAATCTCCTCCATTAATTCAAACTCATTGCAAACTTTACTGCATGCTGTAAATCCTCAGAATTGGGTTGGTTTCTATTCGCGAATACAAACATCTTCCCCTTACAGCAAAATGTTTTTTCCTCTAAAGTAAGTCCTTGATTTCTGATGGTCTCCTTCAATTTCTCCGACTGGTCAAGACCCGAACCGCACGTCATAAAAAGCACTACTTTTTTAATTTTCTCAGGATTTAGTGTTTTCACAAAATCGCTTACTTCTTTTGGAACCTCTCCTGCATAAATACCGAAACCCAAAAAGAGGAGGTCAGCATCTTCTACCTTTGCCGTACCATCAAGCTCCAGGGGTTTTGTGTGCAGGGCGTCGCCCATCGCCATCGCTAATTTCCTTGTGTTCTTTTTACTTTTGAATGCAATTACAATTTTCATTTTAATCCCATACCTTTCTCTTTGCCTTGCGGCTTCTTCAAATTTTTCATTAAAGTAACTAGTTACCCATTTGGGCTTTTAAAATAGGCGTTTCAGCCTATTTTATTTTCTTTGAAAATATTTATCTAATGCATCGATTCCCTTAGAAAGCTTTATTATGCCATTAAAAAGCTCATCTACCTGCTCATCAGAAAACTCACTGAACAAATTCTTCATAACATCATCTGTTTCCGACTCCATTTTTGCTGAAAGCATCTTATACTTCTCAGTTATCTCAATACATAAAGAACGTTTATCATTTAAATCGTTAACCAGTACAAGGTAGCCCTTCTTCTCTAGAATAACGGCAATCTTCTTTACGTTCTGCCTCGAACACCCCATAAGTTCGCCGACTGCTGTCAAGGTCGGTGGTTCCGGAAATGAACTTGCGATTACCAGAAGTAGCCATTGCTTACTGGTCACATCACCATCATTTCGGTCAAAGGCTGTCTGTAGCTTGTTCGCTTCAATAAAAACCGCAGAAAATATTAACCTCTTCTTCCAAAGCGTATCGGTACCAAGTGATTCTAAACTTATGTCCATGATTTCCTCCTAACAGTCAACTACTTGGTATTATAGTAACTAGTTACTCAAATGTCAAGAAGAATTTTAAATTTATTTCACAATATTAATTTTGACTGAATTTTGCCTAAATTTTATTCTTTTTATGCCAAGCCGGAGATCGAAATTTATCTGCTGATCAAAGTAAAAAGTTTAAATATGATTTTGAACTTGAAAGGAGAAAGTATCCGAACTTACCTGCCGGCCAAAGTAAGAGGTTTAAATATGATTTTGAACTTGAAGGGAGAAAGTATCCGAACTTACCAGCTTGCCATATTAAAAAGGTTTGAAAGTGATTTTGAATTTGAAAGGAGAAAGTATCAAACTTACTTACTTGCTATATTAAAAGATCTTTAGTTTCTATGTTTCATAGAATTCTGTTTTATACTGCAAGAAGACAAGATACTGCTTGTAAATACTAATGGCAAATAGTAAAATTGTGGTGTAAAATGGAAATATATTTTTAGCAAGCAATGCAATAAATTTAGGAGTAAGAAGATAGCGAGGTGATATTTTGAATAAATCGAACCTGTTATTTTATAATGCTTATCAGGAATTTTACAAAATGGCAGAATGCAGCCTCTGCTTTAAAAAATATTGCGAAGAAGCCTTTGGTAAAGACTTTTCACAGGATGGTTTCAGTGATGTTGAACAGATAGATCTTATTTTTAAGTATGCTTCCCTTGATGAGAATTCTCATATCTTAGATATTGGTTGTGGCAATGGGAAGATGCTTCAATATCTGCAGAAGAAAACCGGAGCAACTATTTATGGTTTTGATTATTCCGAAAATGCGATAGCTTCAGCGAAAAGTGATATAAATGTTAGAAGTAACTTTCAAGTCGGTGTGATGGGCGAGGTTGAATATCCAGATGAAAGTATGGATCTGATTACTTCTATGGACACGATGTATTTTGCGAAGGATATGAATACCTTGATCAATCAGATTCATCGCTGGTTGAAGCCAAATGGTCTGTTTTTCTGCGGTTATCAGGAGGGTGACGTAATGCCAAAAACAAAGAACAGCAGTACAACCGTCTTAGCAAAAGCGATGCGCGACAATGATATCAAGTATGAAGTAATTGATTACACGAAGGAAACTTATCAAATGCTGAAACACAAGAGACAGGTGATCACTAAGATGAAAGCAGATTTTAAGGCAGAGAAACTTTGTAGGTGGTACAGCATCATTCTTCGCCAGACGGACTGCGTTAAGGTTTCATTTGACGAGTATGCTAAG
Source organism: Mobilitalea sp. (assembly GCA_049657865.1). Lineage (GTDB taxonomy): Bacteria > Bacillota > Clostridia > Lachnospirales > Lachnospiraceae > Mobilitalea. Next base: position 6,297 of record JBASOB010000444.1, on the reverse strand, counting down.
AAAAATGCCAGGTATCTATATTTGTTCAGAAAGCCAGTGATATAATTAACTATTCCAATTAATAAAGGAAAGTATATTCATAAATACCTTTATCAATCAACCATAGTAATGGAAAATTCTTGACAAGACTTTGTAGAATGGAGACGATTATGAACAATGAAATTGAACGGATATTACTTGAAAACGGAGCATCCTTGGTAGGAGTTGCTAAGATACTAGATCTTTATAGCGAGGTGGACCTAATCGGACCAAGAAGTGAAGATTCCGTAACAGAGCCGATTGAAGTGCCGCAGTATCCTTATGGAATATCGATCCTTCTTGCCCTTCCAAAAGACGTGATAAAAGGAATCGGCGATGCACCGACGATGGATTATTATGATGCATATTACACGCTAAATGAAAAGTTGGATGCTTTAGCAATCATGTGTGCGGACTACCTTAAGGATCAAGGTTATCATGCCTATCCACAAACCGGTTCCGCTACGAAGGAATATGGCATCTTCAGAACCGTAATGCCGCATAAGACCGTAGCTGTGATGTCCGGTTTAGGATGGATCGGTAAAAGTGCGTTGTTTATGACAGAAAAGTATGGTTCGGCCGTTCGCATGACGTCCGTATTGACGGATGCTCCTTTGGATTACAATAAATCAATGCTAGATTCAAAGTGCGGCAGCTGCATGCTCTGTGCAAAAGCCTGTCCTGCAGGGGCGATTTCGGGCAGATCTTGGAGTCCTGAACTTGACCGAGATGATTTCTTTGATGCGATGGCCTGCAGAAAGAAAGCCAGAGAGATTGCAGCCAAGTCAATCGACAAGCAGATTACGCTATGTGGTAAATGTATTGAAGTATGTCCGTATACCAGGAAATATACGGAATAACAATCTGAGTGGAGGTATTGAAATGGGAGAATTAGCGAAGTTGCAAAATATCGGAGCGGTTGTAGAAGAACAATTAAACGAGGTGGGTATCACGACCTATGAACAATTAAAGGAAATAGGCAGTAAGCAAGCATGGTTAAGGATAAAAGCAATTGATGATTCTGCTTGTATTAATCGCTTATATGCTCTAGAAGGCGCAATTCAGAGAATTCCAAAAACCGATTTATCAATAGAAATAAAAGCAGAATTAAAAGAATTTTATAATACCTTTAAGGGTTAATCATTTGCTCCCAAAAAGTAATTATGATAGGTACTGTATTTGGAGAATTAATTAATTTATAAATATGGCAATGGGTTTGCCTGTGAAGATATTATAAATGATAATGAAAGTAGAAAGGAATAATGATATTTAACTTTTATTAATATCATAGAGGATATAATGGTCTATTTAAATTCATTTACATTCCCCAGTGCTGACCGGGAATTTGATTTTATTATGAGCGTCAAAAGAACCTGCTATGACTCGTTTTATCCCTTTAAGATATTATCCGGTCATGATCTTAACAGGCTTGCTTTTGATACGGTTACTATATTATATGGAGGCAATGGTTCGGGGAAATCCACGGCGCTGAATGTTATTGCTGAGAAGACAGGCATCTGCCGTGATTCAATCTATAATAAATCTAATTTCTTCCCTGATTATGTCAAATTGTGCGATATGAATGCAGAAGAAGACATTCCTGCAAATAGCAGAATCATCACGAGTGATGATGTATTTGACTATATGCTGAACATCCGTAACCTGAATGAAGGAATCGACGTGAAACGAGAAGAGCTGTTTGACGAATATCTGGATGCGAAATACTCTAAATTTCAGATGAAATCTATGGATGACTATGACCAGCTGAAAAAAGTGAATAGCTCCAGGAGTAGAACCCAGTCACGTTTTGTCAGAAACGAATTAATTGACAATGTGCGGGAATATTCCAATGGAGAAAGCGCATTTCTGTATTTTACGGAGAAAATCGGAGAAAATGGACTCTATCTACTAGATGAGCCTGAAAACAGTCTTTCTCCCAAACGACAAATGGAATTAATGAGCTTAATTGAGGAGTCGGCCAGGTTTTTTGGATGCCAATTTATTATATCAACCCATTCACCGTTTCTGCTTGCGATGCGCGGAGCAAGAATATATAACCTTGATAAAGATCCTGTTATAATAGAACGTTGGACAGAACTTGAGAATGTACGTGCTTATTATGACTTCTTTAAGACGCATGAAAAAGAGTTTCTATAATGTTAGATTAATATAAAGTATTACGAAGATGCGAGTATAGGCGCTACAAACAGTGAATTTATTCTCGTGGAAAACAGGAGGAACCTGGATAACTCGGGAATTTTTACAATGAATATAGTGGCAACTTTGTGCCTGCAGCTCAAAGTTTGCAGGTAGAGAGAAAGGCATGGAGGTTATTATGAAACGAGAGTTGGGAATTGCAAGGTGCGGCCTTGCTTGTTGCTTATGTACGGAAAACGATAAATGTTCAGGCTGCAATACCGGTGAATGCCCGGACAAAGACTGGTGTGAAAACCGTATATGCTCAATTGAGAAGGGAATCAATGCCTGCTATGAGTGTACAACAACTTGTAGAAAAGGATTGCTGAGTAAGATAAAACCATATGCATTCACTCTTTTCGTGCAGGAATATGGAACCCGGAAATTGCTGGACTGTCTGGAAACAAATGAAAAGAACGGGGTTATGTATCACCGAGATGGAATACATGGGGATTACGATGATTTTGAAGATGTGGCTGAACTGATAGAATTTATTAAGAGTGGGAAGAGGTAAAAATTATTTGCTTTGGAATGGAGAGAAAATGAAGGTATATTACAGCGGTAATTTTTGGGGAGGTCATAAATTTGAACATGCCGGTAGAGAAATTCCGGTCAAGAAGGAGTTTTGCTGGGGTGGATTGGATTGGCATATTCCGGCTGTTTACTCCTGTTCGAAAGGATTGGTGATAGATTTCTGCGTGGGGATTCCAAGAGAAAGAGTTGAAAAATATTTAGAACATTGGAGTATGGAAAAAAGAATATCCGGGCTCAGCGAGGAAGAATTAGAACTGATGGACAAGGAAAACCCATTTGACATCGATTTTGAGGCGGACGTTAAAATTGATGGTAAAAAACTAGAAAATTATAGAATGAGTGCAGTAAGCTGGCATCCTTGTGAGGCAGAGAGAGAACTGATTGAGGATATGCAGGAAGAGCTGATGGAGACTTATCAATGTGACAGAAGCATAGGCTGGAGGTTTGTGCGGGTATGTTTACCGTGGAGAACAACCAGAAAGCCTAGATGGAATACCTTATCCCTCACGTTAAAAGAACGGCCGGTATTATATGCAGGAGAACGTTTCGTGACAGAAGAACCATTTGAAAGACAGGAGATCAAGAGTATACATCCCGTTAGTAAGCAGGAATACAGGCTTACATTATATGAATGTGAAACGAATACGCTGCCGGCAGATTCCTTCCACTTCAAAGATAATATGCAATATCCGAATATTTTCAAAGTACTGACTTATAGCATTGAGCCTGAACTTTCACCCTGTGAATTTAGTATTCAAGACTGTGCAAGAATCGATCAACCTAAGAGCCTTGTACCTAATTCCTCTGCTGAGAATAAAAGCTCCGCCTGCAGTATTGGAATCATAGGAGGTGCGGACGGTCCAACGGGAATATTTCTTGTCGGTAAAAAATCAAAAGAGCAGCTCAAACATTCCGCCTGTTCCTCCTTGCATTTTCTGCCACAATCAAAAGTGGAGTGGAGAATGAAATTCTATGTGAAAGAAAACGAAGATATATCATTGGAAATCATAGGATAGAGTTTGAATTAAAAGTGATTAAGTGAGCAAAATAATTGTAGTATTCAGTATTCAGTATTCGGTATTCAGCATGTAGTATGCAGTAGGAAGAAAGGAGTTTACGATGGAAAATATCATAATAAGAGAAGAACAGGAAGCGGATCGATATCAGATTGAATATGTTACGAAGAAAGCCTTCTGGAATCTTTATGTACCTGGATGCAATGAGCATTATTTAGTGCATATTCTTCGGAACAGTGAAGACTATATTCCTGAATTAAGCCGAGTAGCAGAGGTTGACGGAAAGCTTGTTGGTACTATCATGTATTCAAGGGCATATGTAAGGAACGGAGAGGGACAAACGGAGGTATTAACCTTTGGCCCACTGTGCATTGATCCGGACTATCAGAAGAAAGGCATCGGCGGCCAATTGCTCGAATACACGATGCAGTTAGCTAGAGAGCAGGGGTATCGGGCAATCCTTATTATGGGAGCGCCCAAGTACTATCCTCTGCATGGGTTTAAGACCTGCGATCATTTTAATATAACCACAAGTGATGGCAAGAACTTCAGTGCTTTTATGGGAATCGAGTTAATACCTGGGGGATTAGACGGGGTAACGGGGAAATTTTATGAATCGAAGGTGTTTGAAGAGTGCGACGAAGATAAAGTGGATGAATTTGATAAAGAATTTCCGTACATGGAGAAATTGAAGTTACCTGGACAGTGGGAATAGCGTGAAGTAGAGATTTTCATGCGGAATAACTTGCATCTAATTTAGAAACAGAAATACGAAAAGATGCCCAACGAATTATGATATCCTTAATTCGTTGGGCATCTTTATCTTAGCTAATTGTTATGCAAATCAATCTTTAAAATTCCATCTTAACATCTTGTTTTTTATAAGCTTCTATCTCTATAAATTCTTTCGAATTAAGTTGCATTCTATTTGCTACTACGCTACTTGGGAAGGATACAATTTTTTGATTCAGGTAGGATATGTTGCTGTTGTATACTCGCCTTGCAGCCTGAAGGTGTTCTTCGCAGTTCATTACAGACAATTGCAGCTGTTTGAAGTTCTCACTGGATTTCAGTTCTGGATAATTCTCAGCTACCGCATTCAGGAAGATGTCTGCCTGATTCATTTCTTTTGCGGCATTATTTCTGTCCGCCATACTCATATTAGAGCGAAGGTGAATCGTTTCTAAAATAGTTTCTTTCTCGTATTTTGCATAACTCTTGCTGATATCCAGCATCTTTACCAATACATCATAACGTTTGATTAATGCTACATCGATATCGGATAAGGCCTCTTCGACCTTAACGACTGCACGTTTTAATTCATTGCTGGTTGCAATATACCACATAATAACTAGTAAAGCTGCGATAATGATTAGAAATATTAATGTCTTTGCCAATGTCTATTCCTCCTTTAAATTTTAAAAATATTACTGTCTAAATCCAATCCGTCAATTATAGTGATAATTACATTGATTTCTTTCTGGACTTCCTGCTCTACGGGGAAGCTGTTCACTCTGCTTAAAACAGAGTGTTCCATCGCATCTTTTCCGGTATTGATGGCTATATGCAATTGATTGTTGATGAAACCAAACATGAATTCACCATCTAAAGTGCTTGCCATATCTTTTAGAATCGCCATAAACTGAGGTGTGAGAATGTAGAAGGCCTCATGATCATCCTGCCCAAATACATGAAACATTTCATTAAATTCAACATCCTCCAGTTCGATACGATGTCGGCGCTCATCATCACTGGTAAAAAAGGATCCCTTCTTCTTGGAATTATAAAATCCCTTCGTTAAGATCTGTAAATCAAATTGAAATTCTTTGTTGAAGTCCAGAATCAGCCAACGGCCGTTAAAGTAAGTAACGGTATAGGAAGTTTTGCCGTTGCTGACATGCTGCTGGATTTTAACATCCGCACGTTCAAATCGCACATCTTTATAATAACCTTGCATATAATCATTCGTCGTGTAGATGTTACCAAGGCACATCAAACCGGTATTTTTTATTAATTCTTTGTCGAATCCCTGGTCACTTTGATAAGTGATCTGTTCAAATGCATTGCGGAAAGGTGCTTCTACAAAAATAGATTTAAAGAATCCTCTATAATCAGCCACTTTTTTTTGACATCCAAACAGCTTATAAAACAGAAATCCACTTACCAATCCTATGGGTACAGATATAAATAAGGCCATAGTTGGTGATCCGGACGTTGAAAAGATAAGTAAGAAGATATAGGTAATGAAAATTGCTATAGCTATTGTGCTGACAATAGAAGCCGAAGCCTTCCTTCGTAGTACTTCTAATTTCTGTAAGTTGTTGTCCATCTAAATACCGCCTCTGTTAAGATTATATTGTTATTATACAGAGAATAGCAAGAATTAACAACCTTAGGAAGTAAATCGTTTGTGTCAAGTGATTATTGGCAATTCCTCATTCAGTTTTTCTAAGCCTTCATTTTGCATGTATATTTTCTGCTTATACAGAGAAAGAGCTCCCGATTTGTGTAGGCAGAGGAGCTGAATCCAAAC
>JBASOB010000443.1:0-6024 GCA_049657865.1 Mobilitalea sp. | reverse complement strand
TCAATAAACATATAAATATCATTTTCCATTCGGTCAGCATCCATCCTGCTCTCAAGCATGTTTAGGATTCGATCTGGTATCTTTCTTACATCATCCGTATGAATGGTTGTAAATCCTCTAATTCCTGTTGATAGGCTCTCCAGCAGATATTTCACTTCCACAGATCGAGCTTCCGATAACATCAGCCACTTTGGATTCTGACGTAGACTTGTCTTGATTGCTTTTGTGTAACCAAACCCTTCTGATACCATTAGTTCCACACAGTCCTTATCTGGGTTAATCTCACGATAATGAAGTTCCGGTGTATCCTCTATGGTAATCACTCTTTCACTTTCTGAAATATACTGAGAAAAGAATTTAACCCTTCTGTCTTTCCAACTCCCGGTTCTCCACAGAACACAAAATTCATACGTGCCTTCACACAGTTTGTAAGAAGCTCCAATATATCCTCGCTACAATATCCATCGCTAATCATGCTCTCCCTGGTCATACGGACAGTTGGAAGTGTTTTTCTGATACAAACCGATCTTCCTGAAATGGCAGAGGATTCATGTACTATGCTAATTCTAAGAGTATCCGTATCTGCTTCTAACAGATTTTCCACTTTGTTAAATGCCTTACTTACATTGTTTGCAATATAATGGCTGAATTTCTCGATAAACTCTCTTGTAACACCATGTTCGTTCACTCTAATTCTTTCATTTGCAGTATTGGTAATCCACAGATCTCTGCCATTAAAATCAATGTCTGTGATTTCATCATCTTCCACATAGGACCAAAGCGGTCCAAAATGTGCGGGTATCAATTCCCATTTTGTAGTACGTTCCATAAAACTCCTTTCCAAGAGGGGAACTTATCCCCTCTCTGTGTAATTTTTCGATAAATTAACTGATCTGCTATATTAACCTGTAATCGTACTAGCTGCTCTGTTAAAGAAGCTATCAATCAGATTCTTAAAGGAGTTTGCTACTACTCCATCTGTTGCTAAAAGCATCACGATGATTGCTACTAATGCACTGATTGCTACTGCTGCAATAATTACTGATCCATACTGTTCAAAAATCTCTTTCATTCTCTATTCCTCATTCTTTCTAATTTGTTGTTATTGGTTTACTTTGTTACTGTAATTAGCCTGTAATCGTTCTTGCTGCTCTGTTAAAGAAGCTGTCAATCAAGTTCTTAAAGGAGTTTGCTACTACTCCATCTGTTGCTAAAAGCATTACGATGATGGCTACTAATGCGCTAATTGCTACTGCTGCAATAATTACTGATCCATACTGTTCAAAAATCTCTTTCATTTTCTAATCCTCATTCTTTCTAATTTGTTATAATTATGGGTAATAAAAAAACAGCTATATTTCAAGCTGTTTACGACGCCTATCCACTCCTTCTATAAGGGATAGGCTTGGTTGTTTTCCGTTTCAAACCTATCCACTATACAGTTGGAAGTCCTTAGACTTTCTATTCGGTTACACGGAGACAACCTATGGTTTGTCCCGTATAAAATGCATCTTCATCATCCTAACGAATCATTTGTTTTTGCAGTTTATAGAAATACTGCACAAATCTGCGGTTCTTTAAATATTCCTTAAATCCAGCTACTAGCATAAGCTTCACCTCCTTACGCTGTTCCTACCCTTACAAATGCAAGAAATACTCTCATGATAAGACCAAATAACAAAAGTGTAACTTTGAGGAATTCCAATGCAAGTTTAAGTACTGCAAGCACACTCCATACAATTCCCTTTAATATCATTAATAAAACACATCCAATTTTGATTATTATGTTCTTTATCATAATGCACCTCCATCTAATCAACCCAATTTGTTGCTAAGCCGACAACAGCATCATTTACTTCACCAAAATTATCTTCTTTAACCTTGATTGTTTCTTCTGTTATATTCACTGACTGTTTTGCAGCTAAAGCAGTTCCTAACATAGATATTACTTCCTGTTGCACTTCTTTAACAACTCTACTGCAAATATCTCTTTTAATTTCATCTAAATCCTTCCTAGTAACATAGCCTTCTCTTCTAGCCCGCTCAATTGTTGCATTTACTGTAAGATCATCTTGATTTAGCATTTTGCAATATGCCTCAACTGCATCAATAATAAATTGATTCTTAGATTTATAGATATCCATATTTAAATCGCTCAATATCTTATTCACATACACATGCTGAGGATTATTCCTGCCACACCTTACATTGTGATAATCTCCATCGTCCTTACGATTTGCCATTTAGTCCGCCTCCTCGTTTCGAATTCAAAAATACTTTGGCAAGAAATTCATAACCTTTTGCATTCGCCTTAATATCCTCCAGGTAATTAATATTACTCTGCTTCCTACTTCCAAAAAGCTTCATGACTGTTGCTCCACCACCAACAAAAGTAATCGGTGTTGTATTCAGATTGTAACCATGAGCAATCAGTTTCTTATAGATACCTTCAGCAAATTCTTCAATTTCTTTCGTAACAATTTTCTGATAAGCCATATCTAAATCACTCTTTCCATCCATCATAATCTGGACAATATCACTTTCATCAATCTTGCCACTTAACTGTCTGACACACTGATTATTAATGTTACCTATGCAGGTAATTAGACCTTCATCTATAGTGTCGCACAACGATTCATCTGGTAAGCAATTTTTAATTGGCATAATATCGATTGTCCAACTTCCTATATCTACAACAATCTGCTTACGGTTTGTTTTAGGCATTTTATCTGCCATAGCTGCATAGCACTGTGGAAATACTGCTACCTTAACAATCGTAATACGGTAGGTTTCCTTCTCAAACCGAAAAATAACTTGCTTATTCTTAAACAGATAATTAATAAAATCTGGTTTCTCCTTACCAAATTTAGTAAGCGGAAGTCCTGCTGCTAAAAATATATTGGCATTTCTCATTCCCCTTCGATTTAGTTCTTTTGCAATAGCTGCTAGTGTCAGCAGATAATAATTTTCATCTGTAACTTTTGTTTCCTTAACTTCTAATCTCTCACCGCCGATTTTATAATACTTACCTTCATATTCCAAAACATTATCATACAATGCCGGTTCCGTTGAAATTTCTTTCACTCCCGAAACAAAGACACTTCCAACAGTTTTGCAATTGGCCCAGCCATGATCTACTCCTATTACTTCAATATGATTATCTTCCATTTTACGCTTCCTCCTTCTAAATATCATTGAACTACCTCTTCTGTATCCGTTGGTCATGCCAACTCTTCACAAGTTTTTCGATTAATTCTACCTTTTGCCTATCTGTATAATTACTTGGGAAATATTGATCCAACCGCTCAGCTTGTATCTTAATCTGTACCTTCTGGTTTGGTTTTTCCTCTCCTAGAACATCATACATGGCATCCATATCTAAATTGCCTGCCTGGCTCATTCGCTTTAAACGATTTGCCTGTGATAAGGAAGGCGTGCATTGTTCTAATTCCATAACAGCGTTCAACTCGTATTGTTCTTCTTCATTTAGATAAGAAAGTTCCACTGCCACAGTAAAAGCAATTTTCTCTTCATCGACCTTATCAAGTATTTTAGGAATTAAGTACGTAAGCCTAATATATCTTTTTATTTGATTCACACTCTCACCAACTTGCTTTGAAAGTATTTCATTGCTTCGCTCACCTTTCTTAAAATTCTCTTGATCTGAATATACTGACCACAACCCTTGCTCATCATAACCAGCCTCTAATTTTGTTACTGTTACTGTAGAATTTTCTAACTCCGGTCCAACTTGGTCCGAACTTAAGTCCATTCTCTTTCCTTGATGCTTCATAGCCTCCAACTTCATTTTATAAGCAAAGGCTTTCTCACTCGGTTTAATATTTTCCCTTTGCAAATTGCTATCAACCATTGCAATAACTGCCTGCTCATTATCCAGATTACGAATAACTACAGGTACATCTGCAATTCCTGCCCATTCACAAGCAGCTTTTCGTCTATGCCCTGAAATTATCTCAAATCCTTCACCATCCGGATTTGGTCTTGCCAAAATTGGTACTATCATTCCCTCTTTCTCAATACTCTGCATTAATTCAAACAGTTCTGTATTTAACTCCACTTTGAAAGGATGATTTTTGAAATCTTTCAGCTGTTTTAACGGTATTACAGCTATTTTCTCATGTTTATTATCCTTATCACTCTCTATTCCCTGGTCTCCTTGCCAATTAGAACACATTGAATTTTTTTCTTCCATTTAAGTCACCACCTCTCCTAATTACTAAATATCTGTTTCTTTTGTTTCCAAACAAAAAGAGACCACTCATTCTCAAAAGCTTGAAAATAAGCGGTCTCTTCGACATTTTAATATTTAATTGAATGATAAAAATAACAACGTTTCGTCCAAATTATGAACTGTAGATTTATGTGTTCCCCAACACCATGTCCAGAACCACCGACACGTTCACACCATCAGAAATTGCTTTTTTCTTCTCTTTTCGGTCTCCTTGAGAAAACATGAAATGTCTCTCAAAGTGCCTAAAATCAAGGATTTTTACGTATCTTTCCGATGTAGTGCAACTATTGTCTCGACGTGCCTTGAACCGACAAAAATGATGTCGTGAAGACCTAGTGGTTCCTTGGCGGATGAGGATACTTCAAAAACACTCGCCTTTCCAGATCATTTTAGCGAGATGTTACCTGACATTACATTTCATTTTTCTCGTTATATTTATACTTATTCTTGCGCCTCTGCTTTATTTCAATACTTTTTACTATACATATTAGCTCGTTATCACTAATTTGTATTGCTCTGTAAATGACCGCTAAATGATAATAAACATTTTATTAACAAGATCTGTCATAGCAGCACCAATTTCATCAGCAATAATATCTGCAAACTTAGGCAAACCAAATATCTTCCTAAATGTTAACTGCATTTCTCGAATTGTTTCATCATAGCTAATTGGTTTTCTATAAATGCCATCAATAATCGCCTTAATCTGTTCATTTCCATATGATAATTTAAATGCAACCTTGTCGATTACCATATAATACTTGTCTGATGAATTAAAGTAATGACGGAATATTAAATGTAGCTTTTGTAACTTTCTGACTTTCGCTGGCAAACTATCAAAAATAGCTGGATTAATACCTGCAAAAGCAAATTCTGTAATCTCATGATTAGAATCCAACTCTTCAATAAGTCTGTCAAGTTCACACTCTTCCAAATTATCTGCCAGGGTCTTCATTACCTCTGACTCGTACAATAAAGCAAAATTAGGAATATTATTACAAAGAACTCTATTTAACATTCCCTTCATATTAATGCTAAAGTTTCCGTAAACATATGCTCTTGTATGATACCCCATACCATGTTGTAGATTATTATAGTAATTGACAACACTTCTGCCATGTATTCTTCTATCGTCAGTAATTATATACCCATTTACAATTTCTTTATCTTGAGATAAGAGTTGCTGTATATGGCTAAATGTAGATGCCATAACTGAACCATCTACCTTTATCTCAATTGCTGGAAATTCAGCTTTCTTTACAGTAACAAATAAAGGTGACTTCATTCCCTTTGGTAATATACGTGCCTGTGTGTCACGTATAATCGAATCAATCTTTCCATAAAGTCCGTCTCTCCTGAATTTATTAACTTTATCAGAACCTACCGAATTCAGCGCCATTTGTATTGGGTCAATACACTCTTCAAGATATCGAATAGACAACCAGGTTGCATTTTCTTGCGGTAACTTTGTCAAATAGCCAGAAATTGTATCTTCCACAAAATTAATAGCAGACTCTATATTTCTATCATAATCTCCCTGAGTTAATTCCACAGTCGTTCTTTCTGCCTTATTGATAACATTGCCTATAACTATATCTGGCTTAGTAAAAATTACATTTACGGGTACATCTAGTTTCTTAGCCTTGCCTATCTTCTGTCCAATTATGTCGCAGCAATCAGCGATTACACCGCCATGTTCTTCTAAACTCATTAATAGCAATATACTGTCCGGGCTACAATTCAATGCAATATCTAAGGCATCTCTAATAGAG
>JBASOB010000442.1:0-2642 GCA_049657865.1 Mobilitalea sp. | reverse complement strand
CTGTAACAGCATCCTGCAATTGATATGCTTTCCCATAGATATGAATGCTTTTCTCATCCCCGCAAAGCAGCGTATAAGTACTGCTCTTCTGATTTATTTCCACCATAATCTTGCTGCCTTCATAATTTACCTTAAATTGAAATCCCTCCCATTGTTCCGGAATCATTGGAGCGAAAAATAGTCCCTCTTCTTTCAATCGCAGTCCAGCAAATCCATAAACGATTGACATATAGGTTCCACCCATATTGGCGGTATGAATTCCATCTTTGGTATTTTTATGAGTATTACAGATATCTAATTCTGCAGAATCCCCAAAATACTGATATGCTTTTTCTTTCATTCCGAGCTTTGCAGCCATGATACTGAAAATGCATGTGGATAGGGAAGAATCATGTGTCGTAATTTTTTCATAATATTCATATGAATTACGAATTGTATCAAGTGTCTGTGCATCTTCATATATGAAATGCGCCATTACAGTATCAGCCTGTTTGCAGACTTGATAGCGATACAGACAGAGCGGATGATAATGTAATAACAATGGGAAGTTTTCCTTCGGTGTTTTTTCTATATCCCATCTCTCTTTCCCGAGAAAAGAATCATCTTGCGGATTAATCTTCAAATCTTCATCGTATGGCAGACACATATACTCTGCCGCTTTTTCAAACACTATAATCTCGCTTTCACAAAGCTTCATTTTGCTTATAACTCTATCAAGCTTCCCTTGTTCCTTTAACAAGTAATAGAATTTGGAAGCCCATAGCAGATTGCTTTGTGCGGAAACATTCGTATAATAATTATTATTTACCATGCAGGTATATTCATCAGGACCGGTAACATCATTAATAAAGAAACTCCCTTTATAGAAATTACCGGTATCGATCCAAAGCCTTGCTGTCTCGAAGATAATTTCTGCGCCCATCTGTTCAATGAATTCCAGATCCTTTGTTGCAAGATAATAATCCACAATCGAATGTGCGATATCTCCGTTGATATGATACTGTGCCGTACCTGAGGGAAAATACCCGGAGCATTCTTTGCCCATAATGGTTCGCCACGGATAGAGAACTCCCTGGCTGTGTCCCAATATTTTTGCATTTGCACGGGCATATTCCAGTGTTGCATAGCGATATTCGATTAATTTCTTTGATATATTCGGATTCGTCAAGGTGAAAAATGGCTGGATATACATCTCTGTATCCCAAAAATAATGTCCCTCGTATCCTTCTCCGCTTACTCCTTTTGCAGCTATATTGCTGTACTTATCTTTACCCACCGACTGAATCAATTGATAGAGATTATAATGAACTGCTTGACATAATTTATCATCGCCTTCAATTTCCAGGTCACAATTATCCCAGTACTTATCCAGATATTTTATCTGCTGTTCATAATGGCTTGAAAGCGGAATCAAAGTAGCCTTCTCCATTTCTATAACAGCCTGACCCTTGACATCTTTATTGCGGATAGAATCCGTAAAAACTGTATATTTCGTCAGCACCACTGTTTCATTTATTCTTATGTTCGTACTCATACTATCTTTTACCGTATAACCATCTGTTTCCATTTTGGCATTACATTCTTTTGAAAGTATATTTTTAACACCTGTACATACCATAAGTTCAGATTTTGCGGTCAGCGACGTAATAAAAGAAATCCCACCCTCCATCTGTACCTCTGATGGTATTAGGTTTTGAATACTTTCACTTGCAACTCTCGGATCCTCTGGATTGCTGTAATTCATTACTTCACCCTTATGGGTGGATATAAATTCAATTATTCCATCAAAATTCAATGCTTTTACAGTATATTCAATGGTAAATAAGTTCAGCTGGCAGAAAGAAGTCATTCTCTTAATCACGATTTCCATTTGTTTACCCTTTGGTGAGTTCCAAAGAATTCTTCTACCAGTATATCCCTGCCCCATGTCAATCCAGCGTTTACTCTCTGATGCTTCACCAATAAATCTGCTAAACTCCTCACCGTCTATGAAAAGCTTAATACCCTGCGTATCTGCAATATTGGGCATAATCTGCTTTTCTTCTACTAATCCGCATAGTTTTTCAGCTTGTTTCATCTCCGCAATATCATAAAACCCATTGATATAGGAGCCTCTTATGGTGTCATATCCTGTTGGATAATCCTCTTCATAATTAGCCCTAATACCAATATAACCATTCGCATTATGAAATATTGTTTCATTCAGAATCAAATCATCGCTATTCCTACTCGAATCATCAATCTCATAAGTCAATCTATTTTCATTCATTGATACCTCCATTATATCGCTTTGCAGCATCTCAACCTCCCAAAAGAATAAAGGAATGAGCACCACTTATGCGAATTTCGCAGTGCGAAGATTACTTTCTTCACTCTCCTCATATAATATAGTTATATCAGACTTGTAAACTGGTGCAAAAATATTATTTTACTATTTTACAGCACCAGCTGCAACTCCCTTAATAATGTACTTCTGTGCAGCCAGATAAAAGATAATGACAGGTATTATAGTCAGCATAAGTCCGGCCATTGCCAAATTCCATTCAATCGTAAATTGTCCGAAGAAAGAAGCAGTAGACAGTGGAATCGTGCGAAGTGCTTTTGAGGACAGAATCAGCCTTGGCAGCAGATAATCATTCCAA
>JBASOB010000441.1:0-8967 GCA_049657865.1 Mobilitalea sp. | reverse complement strand
GCGTTATCCCCAGGTAGAGTTATTGATTAAATTTGGGTCAAGAGATAAATTTTTACATTCCTTAAAAGATAATATATTAGATATTGCTTTTTTTGTAGACCAGAAGATTGTAGAGAGCGATTTTGTCTCAATCTTTGAAATTCAAGAGCCAATGGTACTGTTGTGCGCACCTGATCATCCTTTTGCAAAAATGGAGAAAGTTTATCCCAAAGATTTATCTGACGAATCCCTTATCTTAACAGAACCTAGCTGTGGATATCGCATACTATTTAATTCAGTTATGTCCCAATTCCATGTAAAAGCCCGTTCTGTCATTGAAACTGGCAATGTGCAAGCCATAAAACAATTGACCTTAAGCGGGATGGGCATTACTTTTTTGCCACAGACAGCAGTGGAAGAGGAGCTACAGCAAAAGCGTCTTGTAAAATTAAAATGGATGGGGCCAGAATTTTGTATTTATACACAGGCTCTCCACTACAAAACAAAATGGATGTCTGCATCTCTTAAAGCTTTTATTGATTTGATGCATGAAATGGATATTTAGACAGTGACTAAAGAAAATAAATTTGATTTGTAAAATTTATACTGAGTAGGATAACTCTACGGAGCGTTTATTGAATTTGTAGCCATTTTTAGATATCCTAAAGTTCGAAAGGTGAACAAAACTATGGATTGTAATAATGTTGGTAAACTTATTTTTAGTTTACGAAAAGAAAAAGGAATGACACAAAAACAACTTGCCGATGTAATGAATATCAGTGATAAAACTATCTCAAAATGGGAGCGTGGTCTAGGGTGCCCTGATGTATCTTTACTGCAGGAACTTTCTGAGATCTTAGGGATAAATGTAGAAAGAATATTGGCTGGAAAATTAGAACCTAATCGAGCAGATATAGGAAATATGAAAAAAATAAAGTTCTACGTTTGTCCTGTTTGTAATAATGTAGTTACGGCAACGGGAGAAGCAAAGGTTTCCTGCTGCGGTAGAAAGCTTCTGGCTTTAGTAGCTAAGAAGGCGGATGAAGAACACAGACTAAATATAGAAATAATAGAAGATGAGTTCTATATTACTTTTGATCATGAAATGAGCAAATCACACTATATTAGTTTTATTGCATATGTTGATTGTGACAGGATTCTCCTTATTAAATTGTATCCAGAGCAAAGTGGAGAAATTCGATTTCCGAGGATGAATGGAAGAAAATTTTATTTTTACTGTAATAGACATGAACTATGGGTTAATGGATAAGGATACAATGAGTTAAATGAGTTGGAAAATATGTGTTATTAAGAAAATAAAATATAGTATTTCTAAACTATGCCCTTGATTAAAGAGCATAGTTTTTTTATAATATTTCAGTTTCCAATTCCCTCCAAATTTTTGGGTAAATAATATTAGTTGGATATTTCAAATAAAAAGTATAAAATAATATAAGGAATAGTAGAAAGCAATTATATGGTTTTTGATACAGCGAGTGTTAAGAACATTATTATCAGAGTTACTAATGAAGAGAATAAAAAAAATACAAGAAGTAAGAAGGTATTGTCTTCGGATGAGTTTAAAAGTCATGTTTTTGAAGAAAGTATAGTCGATCAGAATATTTTTTTGAAAATGCAAAATCAGTGTTTCAAAACAAATGGTTTCCAAGATGTTATGACAATTAAGAAGAAAATCGAAGAAAACACCATATTTCTTGAAGATATTTGTTTAATTGCCTACGGAGTACGAATTAATAGCAAGACTGATAAAGATAAACCGAAAAAATACTTTTTAAGTGAGCATAAAATTGATGGTTTCAAACCATTTATTGAAGGAAAGAATATACAACGATATAGCCATCAACAGAATGGATGGTTAAATTATTGCCCCAAAGAGCACTATAACTCAATGTTTACAGAATTATTTGAAAATGAAAAGATTATTTTTATTAATGTTGTAAGCGATCGGTTAAGATTTTCATATGATATTGAAGGTTTGTATAATAGTCATACGGTAATTAATTGTGTAAAGATAGATAGTTTGTTATTTGCAAATCATATTTCGGCTAGAAAAGCTGTTGAAGCTGCGGATATGAGTTTAGTAAAAAGATACAATATAAAATTTATACTTGCAATTCTTAATTCTAAATTGATTAATTGGTATTTTATGCAATTTCAAACAGATGGTTTACATATTTATCCAGACAGTGCAAAAAAAATTCCCATAATTGACGTTAGAATAATGGATGTAGAACAAGAGAAAATAATAGACTTAGTGGATGAAATTCTGAGTAAGAAAAAAGCAGGGATTTGCACAATAGAATTAGAGCAAAAAATAGACCAAATGATTTATGGAATTTATAAAATTAAAGATGATGATATTAAAATTATTGAAGAAAGTGAGAAATAATTAAATGGAAGAAATTAGATATGAAGTAGTTGAAGAGCTAGGGAATGTTTCTGAAAATAGTAAAGGTTGGAAAAAGGAGTTAAATCTTGTTTCGTGGAATGGTGCGGCTCCAAAATATGATTTGCGTGATTGGGCGCCTAACCGTGAAAAAATGGGGAAAGGTATTACGTTAACAGCGGATGAAGTGCAAGAATTATACAAATTGCTTTACAAAATAGTAAAGGAATAAAAATATTACAAATGTCGAGAAGAAACTATAACTTAAACTACGTGTAGTCATTTCCTTGAAAAATAATAAGAAGTACTTCTTATTATTTTTCATTCGACTGTGTTTTGGATTTAAATGCGTCTAAGTTATGGTCATCTGCATTGAGGATCATATTAACATTTCTTATACAAGTTGTAATATTTTTTTGCTCGATTTTTATTGTTTTAAGTCTTTCGGATAATATAGATCTATGAATTTCCAATGAAGTGACATCTTCGCGAAGAGAATTGGTATTTAAATTATTCATAGTAACATGATTGTCCTTTATTGCTTTTATTGCAGCTTCAAAGAGCATTAATTCTGATAAATGTGCTTCATGAAAAACAGTAGATTTTCCGGTTTCCAGATATTCGGTCCAAACTGGTTTGAAAAGTTGAATACGATCAGAATATTTTATTATTTCATTTAAATCCATGATTTTGGATTCGATATCTTTAAGGGCATCATGTACCTCGCTATAAGAGGATTTGATGTCCTTTTCTTTGCGCTGAAGAGCAGCGACACTATCTATATTATTTGTTTTTAAATAATTATAAGTTTGTGCCAATTTCTTTACATTACTAATGGCAACTTTTTGTTGATAGTACCGATTTTCAATACATTGAATGTGTTTTTCAATATTCAAGATCAGCCCAATAGATGAATCGTAGATAGGTATATAATTCGGCTTTTCTTTTATTATCACATTTGGAATTTCAGAGATCCTTTCAATAATTCGTTCTTCGGAGTAATCATTTCCAAGTGTCTTTGCTCTTGTAAATCGCTCCTGATCATTCATGCGGAAAGCAATATATTTTCCGGATTTTATTTCATATCCTATCTTTTGCATTGCCTCTAGAAATTCATGGTAAGTGGAGGCAATAGATATGCAAGTATCAATATTTTTCTGTAAACGTTTCTTAAAGCTAATTCCATCTCTTCGCATCTGCCATTCAAAATGAGACATGCCTTTATTGGTTGAATCTTGAATAATACTAAGACCATGAGACACACAGATTTCATCATTTAACTGCCGGAGTATTTTTACTGTAGTAATATTAGAACGGAATTTTTTGTTATCTAAGAAATCAACCTGGTTGAAAATAATATGATTATGAATATGTCCTTTATCGATATGGGTGGCAATGATGTATTCATGTTTTCCATCCGTAAGGCGATTGGCCAATTCCACACCTGCAGTATGAGCTTCTTCTGGAATAATTTCTCCTGGTTTGAAAGATTGAATTACATGCTGGGCAAGGGTATTGCCAATTCCAGATCCAAGATTTCTCGTAAATTTGAATTCTTCGATTATAGTCTCACGTGTGCAGCCAAAGGTTGAGACATACATTTCATTTTCAGTTTTCTTAGGATTGGTGATATATTTAATTGCCTTATTTAAGGTTCCTCTGATAGGATGGATTTTTGATATTGCCATATAACATCTAACATCTCCTTTAGTTGTTGAATTTCTTCGGAATGAATTTTATCCGTAGAATTTACTTTATATGCAATTTGATTTATATTTGTGCCAATTTTATTTATTTCATAGGATATATTTTTGATGGAAGAATAATCTACTTTTAATACACAACCGTCAATTGACATGTGACGAAGATATTTTCCCATATCTGAAATACCAACAAGGTTCATTCTGTCACGAATCATATAGCTTTCTTGTTTAGATACGCGAAATTTAATTTGAATATTTCGTTTACGATTCTCCAATATTTCTACCACCTTCCATACGAAAACAATGGGTTTGGGGATGTTCCCCAACAAGCAAGTTTGAATTCCTTGCGATAGCCGGAACTTCGAAATATCGTAAACTGGGTACCAGTTTGCTGTGCTTGCTATTCTTCATAAAGTAAAATTTATGCCTTTTTAGAACCCCTCAATTCTTAAAATGTTCTTACTTAAATGATTCTAATTTATATGTGTTCAGCATATAACAATATTTTGTGGACATACAAAGGACAATCAGTATATCGCAGATAATCAATTTTCTAATTAAGAAGGGTACTTTGATTGATGAATGCAGAAAAATCAATTATAATAGAAAAGTTTAATGCTATTTTTAGATTGAAATATAGACTAGAAAGGGAGAACAATCAAATATGTATGAAATAGCGGTTTGTGATGATCAGTTGTCGATTTGTGAGGAAATCAAGCAGATGGTAACTGAACTTCTCCTCAAAAGAGATATTGACATCAGGGTACACATATACACAACAGGGAAAGATCTTTTAGATGAGGGGATAGTTTTTGATATTATGTTTTTAGATATTGAACTAGAAAATGAAAGTGGATTAGTTATTGCAAAAGAATATTCAGCGAGGAGACAGACAAAAATTATTTTTCTGACATCGCATATTGAAGAAATGCCAAATGGTTACAAAGTAAGGGCGTTTAGATTTTTGACAAAACCAGTAAATTTACCAGATTTTGAAGAGGCAGTTTGGTCAGCAATTTCAGATATGCAAAAAGACAAAAAATTCATAGTAACTGACAAAGATGGTGAATATATTATTCGGGCATCTGAAATTATGTATGTTGAAGCACAGCAGCGGTCAACCGGAATTAGGACTATGGAAAGATTTGCGAGATCCTCTATTCCATTTAGAGATATGACAAAAGAATTGGAAATGATAAAATTTTATAATACGCATAAGAGCTACATCGCAAACATGGATTATATCTGTAAGATTGATCAGCTGGAAATTGTTTTAGTAAACGAAGAAAGAATTAAAATAAGTAGATTGAAAAAAAGCGATTTTATGGATTCTTTTTATAGTTATATAAGGAGCAGAGCAAATGGAAATTAGTTTGATAGGTTATCATACAATTAGTTGTCTTTTGGATCTGTTTAAAGAATTTTTGGTCATTCATTATATTATAGGTTTTCAGAAGAAAAAAAATAATAAAATGAAATATTTTGCCGTGCTTCTTGTTCCGATAAGCATAACATTGTTAATGGTGGTTATTCCGGGAGAATATATATCCATATTATATCTTCCTATTATTTTGGCTGTGTTGCAGATCGTAAGTGGAATCTGGCATGTAAAAAGCTTTTTGCTCTCAATTATTTCCTATGTATGTATCTGTGAAATTGATTACTTTAATGGAGCTATTTTACAGCTGCTTCCCAATAATCAAAATAATTTTATGGGTACAAATAGTATATTGATTAGCGTTATTACTTTAGTTGTGATTTTTGTAATAGCATGTTTATGTAAACATTTTGATATAACTTTTTTCAAAAAAAGCTTTGGATGTAAAAAAGCATTTGTAATTATTGAGGTTGCAGTTTTATTTCTTAACATTGGAATTATGGGTGTCTTCTTTGGAGTTTTAAGCGAAAGCCAGATAGGAAGTTATGGTTATGTCTTGCTATCAGCTGTTATTGTTCTTTCGATGATGCTAAGTGTTATTACTCTGATTTTTTACAGTGTTATCATGAATGTAAAAGAATACAAGGTTATCAATGATATGAACCAGCAACAACTTATTATGCAAAAAGAGCATTATTATAAATTGAGAGAAATAGATAAAGAAACTAGGAAGTTTCGACATGATATTCAGAACCATATTATTGTTTTGGCAAAATTATTAAAAGAGGAAAATCTGGAGCAGGTTAAAAATTATTTGCAAGACATTTCGCTGCATATCGAAAATATCAAACCAATAATAAATTGCGGAAGCGAAATTGTTGATGCAATATTAAACGAGAAATATGACAGGTGCAAAGAGAAAAATATTTCTTTAAATGTGAAAGGGATTATTCATGCCCCTATGACCATTGATGATTATGATATTTGTACTATTCTAGCAAATGCGGTAGATAATGCAATTGAGGCTTGCACGAGGTTTAAAGATGGAGAAAAATGGATTACAATATCCATTGGAATTCATCAGAATTACATAAATTTTATAATTACAAATCCGATATCTGAAGAAGTTAATCTTAGAACTAGAAAGAAAGACATAAAGAACCATGGTTTTGGTCTTCAAAATTTAAAGGAGTGCGTATTAAAAAATTATGGAGAAATAAAAATTAATGCAGAAAATGGTGAATTCATTTTAGATATACTAGTGAAAGCATTTTGATGTATAAAAAGTACATTTGGATGTAGAATTTTTTTTTTGCCCACTTTTTTTGATATAGTCTTCTATAGAAAAAGGAAAGGGGGAGCCAACCAATGAATATATTTTCGCTAGATGTTTTTTACGCAATTAAAAGCTTATTTAGTTCTGTAATTGGATAATAGAAAAGAGTGACCTGAACATTAAAAGTTCAAGTCACTTTTTTTAAGTGTTTTAAGATTTCAAATATTTTTTATTACGATTATGTAAATGCAACGATTCTAAAAAGATATTGCAATGAAATATCAGATAACAGAGATTAGATAAGGTGAGATTCATTTTGTCTCTGTTTTCTTTTGGCAAAATGCAGGCTACTAGGAATTATTGCAGAAGTGATTACGGTTTCGGAGGTTTTGCTATGGCAGAAAACACAATGGGAAATCGAATAAAGGATTTACGAAAGAGGCGAGGGCTGACACAAGATGCTCTGGCCCAGTTAATGTTTATTCCAAAATCAACCATTTCTGCCTATGAGAATGATGTGATAGATATAAAAGGTAGTGTGATTATTGAGTTGGCGAAGGCTTTATGTACAAGACCGGGATATTTTTTTGAAGAGGAGGAAATAGTGGATACGGATATGGAGGAATTAGTTTTGGCTTTTAGAAAGATTAAAGGGGAAAAATTGAGGAGAGTAGCGCTTGAGCAGGTGAGAATTTTGGAGAAATTGGAGAATATATAAGGTACAGTTATTAAATGTATTAATTTAACTTGTGTTTCTCTTTTTGGTAATCTAATATAGTAATATAGTTTACTGAATGATACATAAGGAGAATTATATTATGCAGGAAAATCCAAGAGTTTTCGTTTCATATAGTCATCAAAATGCAGAAAAGGATAATGTAATCTTGGAATTTACTAACAATCTACGTTTGGAAGGTATTGATGCAAATATAGATTTGTATGAGGAGTCACCTGTAGAAGGGTGGCCACGTTGGATGGAAAACCAGATTTCCAAAGCTGATTTTGTTTTGGTAGTCAGTAGTAAATCATATTATGAAAAATGTTATTCAGAATTGAATGCTGGTAAAGGTGTATCATGGGAAGTTAATATTGTATATCAGCATATTTATGATTCAAAATCTAAAAATACAAAATTCATACCAATTTATTTTGATAAAGCTGATGAACAATATATTTTAACACCACTAAGAGCATTTACTTTTTATAATGTTACTGAAAAAGAAGAGTTTGATAAATTGTATTGGCATTTAAGAGGTGTTACTAAAAATCAAAGACCACCACTCGGGAAATTGAGGTCATTACCACAGAAAGCTCAAAGAACAATGTTTTTTTCATCACCCATCGACGTAGAGAAATGGAATAGTGCAAGATGGAAAGGTATATTGTATTTGTTTTCATCTGAACATCCACCTGTTTTAGGAATATTATATGATAATTATTCAACAGCAAAATCTATTTTTACTGAGTGGAAAATAAATAGTAAAGATGATTTTTATGATAACTTTATTAAAGTTGATTTAATTACTCCGCCATTTCCGGATAACTGTTGGGTTTATTTTGATAAAGATAGAAGTAATGGCAAAGGGTATTTTGTTCATATTGGGCCGAATATTGATGAATCATTAAATCGAGCAACAGCATCTGGAATAAATGTAGAAGATTTGATTTTAACTTCTATAAGCAGATATCAATGGATGAATGAATCAGCAGATTCAAAAAACAGAAAACAATTTCAAGATATTACAGCGAATAAATCTGGATATTTTTTAATGCCAATTGGTATTAAAGACAAAGAAAAAGCTATTGAAGAAAATAACCTTATAATTGATTTTAAATATGCAATCAAAATGAGAAATATAACTTTTAAGACAGGTCTTGAAATTGAGGATAATGATTTGTGTAAGGCAGTCTTAAACAAAGTATATAAATAGTAGGAATTCAAAATATAATTGGGCTGATTAGCATTGTATAATTCCAATAATTAATTTTTTGAAATATATAAAATCAAACAGATATATGTGTATTTGATAAACAAAAGTTATACTAGGAGTAATGAATTTTGGTTATTTTTAGTTAATGAGAATAATATTTTTCCATGAGAAATTTAGGAGATTTATACTGAATGAATATTCTTATGCGGCAGAGCCGCAGTTCCGGTGTGGCGTGAGCCACCAGTCCGGAACTACAGAGCCACCACTTATTCACTAATTGTTTTGTCTAATCC
>JBASOB010000440.1:0-3561 GCA_049657865.1 Mobilitalea sp. | reverse complement strand
TCACTCATCTGTTTTACGGATGAGCAACCTGGTTTATGGATCTTCTTCGTGTTCGTATTCAGCACATAATCAGATTCTTGAGAATCTGTTTTTGTTGTCGTGGTTGGTTTTGTTGTAATAGATGGTTTTGTCGTCTGTTGGGTAATGATGGAGCCGGCGATTAACGTGTCGGCATCACGGTTTTTCTCAACGGTGTAACTCAGATTGGTTCCATCTGAAGTAAATATGATGTCACCTTGCATGTCAGTCCTAAGGACCTTCACGTCAGCATCTCTCAACTTGCTTAGAACAGCATCAGTTGGATGCCCGTAAGTATTTCCTTTCCCAACTGAGATAACTGCATACTTTGGCATGATCTCTCGCAGGAACGGATAGGTGGTCGAGGTATCTCCGCCATGGTGTCCAACTTGAAGCACCGTACTGGAAATGTCGAATCCACTGTTCAGGATCTCCTCCTCAACTTCCCTCTCGGCATCCCCTGTCAGAAGGAAGGTGTATTTGCCATAAACCATTTTGAGATCAATGGAGTCATTGTTTGGGTTATCAGTATTATGAGTAGAACTTAAAACAGTAAAGCTTGCAGATCCTAATGAGAACTTATCTCCGACTTTCGGGACAGTAAGGGGTACCCCCTGCTTATCCAGGTATTTCAGGTAATCACGGAACGCTTCTGAATCGTACGAAGTCACTGAACTCATAGCATGGTCGACCTTCGCATAATTCAAAGCCCCAGGGAGTCCTCCGACATGGTCAGCGTGCGCATGAGTATTGACCATATAGGCTAATTCCGTAATTCCCTGGCTTTTTAGGATTGAATACATCGTGCTGGAATAAGGTTTATCCCCGCCATCGATCAGCATGTACTTTCCATCGCAACTTATAAGTGTAGCAGATCCCTGACCAACATCAATAAATCGGACCATTAATTCAGAATTCTTTGGAACAATCTCTGGTTCCTGTGGCTTTGTTTTAGGTACTGCCGTTGTGGTCTCCGTTGGCATGGTTTTCGGTTCTTCGGCTTTGGTTTGTGGAGTAGTCGTTTCAACCGTTTTTGTCTTTGCAATCGTCACTACCGGCTTAGTCATTGCCGAAGTCGAGATCTCGGCCATCGTTGAGTGTTCTCGGGGAGCCTCAGTTCCTTTTGTTCCGGCGGAAGCTGAAGAACAGCCCGTTAAAAGCATAGACATGATTAAAAATATAGACGGGATGAAATGACCCCAACCAGGTCGTTTTGATGATTGTGTTCTACTAATTTTCAAGTATCTTCCCTCCCCTATTATGCAGCTACAATATTGCTGTTGTGATTAATTCTCTAAATATATAAAACGTTAGATGAATGAAAAAAATGTAAAAAAGACGGAAGTGTAAATAGTTTTGCGTAAACTTTCCTGTAGTTTTGTTGTAACTGACATCACTCGCCCATTTGGGCTTGGTATTGTCATATAGGATTTTGTGAATGGTATACTTGGTACACAGAAGTGCCGTTACCTAATCTTTTATTTTCACGGGTCTGTGAACAACTATCACCCTTCACAAATCCAGAATGCAATACCGAGTGGAACACTCGGCGTTAGTCAAAGAGACTCCTCTATTCAAAACTTACTTTGCTAAACCCTCAATTTCTCCTGGTTTCATTCTTCACGTTGTACTCAAAGTAATTTGCACAAACGACACGCTCTAAGGCAGCTTCATTCAGGAATAGCTCTTTGCCCTTAGTTACTCGCATTAGTGAAGGAAAAGAGGTTGTCTTTATCGATAAAATGTTCCGTGACTTTGGGATAACGCTTAGCCCAAGTACTGCAGAATTCGCGCAGTTTCTTTTCAGCGTCTATGCGTGATTCTTGAACATAAGCAAGGCGAAGATCATTTACAACTTTCTCGGTGTCTTGGGGCCGCACCTTGTGGATGGCGTTTCTCTGAATATGAATCCAACAGACATGTTGTTTTGCTTGCGAGACAAGACAGTAGTTCCAGAAAAAATCTGGAAGTTAGTTGGATTTCTTTGAACATTTAATTTTCTTGCGTTTATGATAATAAAAAGTCCTTTTTTGTAGATCATTTTCTAGAATCATTATTGTTGATTTAATGTCGTTTTCTTTCAATATTTTTAATATTTCATTTTCATTCATTCATATCACCCCTTTATCATATGTTTCGCAAAAGAAAAGAAAATATACACATGATTGATTATTTAAAAAAAACTTCAATTCATAGCAATATACTGTTACTGCCGGACTTCGTTGTCCAAATAACCCCAGCTGTAGATAATGTCATTAATCGCGACTTCCATTCGGAGAAACCAAATGAAAAATGGCTAACTGATATTACTGAGTTTGGTATTCCAGCCGGAAAGATCTATCTATCTCCAATCATTGACTGCTTTGATGGCATGCCTGTTACCTGGAGCATAGGAATATCGCCCAATGCTGACCTCGTAAATACCATGTTAGATGACGCCATAGAAACATTGCAGGATGGCGAAAAGCCTATTGTTCACAGTGATTATGCCGAAGAATTGCTGTAACTACGCAACCTGAAGAACCTATTACGGTTTCTTCGACATAGTTTTTTATATACTTAAGGTACTTTATAGACAAGGAGGTACCTTTAGATGTCAATTGATGAGATTTGCGAACTGTTATTGGAGGCACTGGCCAACGCCGGATACAACGAGAGCACCATCTTCAATTATCGTGGTGTGATCAGACGTTTCAAAGCTTACTGCAGAGAAAATTGCATTACAGAATACAGTCCAGATAATGGCCAACCGTATGCTAATGATGTCACCAGCGCAAAGACCGGAAAATTCAGCAACAACAGATGCTATTCACAAGGTCGTTTCATCAGATTACTGAATTCTTTCTATTACAGAGGTGAATTCAGCTTTGAGATGGTGAAGCGAGGCAAGATCCAGCCTGAAGATCCGGTACATCTTCAGATATACAATGACTACCTGTCGTTCTTATCTGAGACCTACGACAATGTAAACACGAGGCATTTCTATGAGTATGGCATGTATCGCATGCTTCAGTATATGCATCAAAACAGCATCACAGATACTGAGGCTCTCATTGCCGAAGATATTTATGGCTATCTTATTGAATCCAAGCCAGAGAGGCTTCGTGAAATACTGAGTGAACTGAGATCAATATTCAGATATCTTGGCAGAGCAGATTTGGTCATTTCCATTGCCGGTATCCATGGTCCCAGATTCAAACGCATAATACCAACGCTAACTGACGAGGAATTTGATCGCATCAAAAATGTCATCGATCAGAAAAAAGTCTCATTAAGAGATGCTGCAATCGTTATTACCGGCTTGTCCTGCGGTATACGAGCTTGTGATCTGATCAACCTGAAACTTTCAGATATTGACTGGATTAACGAAATGATTTCATTCAGGCAAAGTAAGACTGGAAACATGGTTCGTCTACCGCTGACAACGGCAGTAGGAAACGCTATAGCCAGATATCTTTATGAGGGAAGGCCGGCTGCAGATAATGATTATCTCTTTGTCAGGCAGCTGGCACCATTTAATCCGTTTGCAGATCATGCCAGTTG
>JBASOB010000439.1:0-2281 GCA_049657865.1 Mobilitalea sp. | reverse complement strand
TTTGGATTCAGCTCCTCTGCCTACACAAATCGGGAGCTCTTTCTCTGTATAAGCAGAAAATATACATGCAAAATGAAGGCTTAGAAAAACTGAATGAGGAATTGCCAATAATCACTTGACACAAACTCTTTTCGTTGCACTATTGAAAATCGATCATAAACAAGTTATAATCATTTAAGCAAATCTTTCGACTTGTGAATAAATAAATGATGCAACTTGGAACTATGATATATGCATTAAAAAAAACGAGGCGCTTTTGACAGTAAATCTAGATTAGGAGAATTATTATGATAACAACAATAATACTTGATATTGGAAATGTTCTGGCTGCTTTTCGTAGCATAGAATATTTAAGAGAATGTGGATACGAGGAAGAAATCATTCGTAAGATTGGAAATGCAACTTTTTATAGTGAAAAATGGAAAGAGCTGGATCGTGGAGTAATTGAAGAGGATGATCTGATTGCGCAGTTCTGTGAACAGGATCCCAGCGTGACGACAGAAATACTATCCTTTTTTGATAATTTTGATCAGATTGTTACGGAATATGATTACTCAGCCCCTTTTGTTCAGAAGCTGAAAGCAAATGGATATCAGGTTTATCTGTTATCTAATTATGGCAGAAGATATTTTATAAAGGCTACCGAGGTTTTTGAATTTTATAAATATGTTGATGGTGGAGTAATCTCTTATGAAGTGAACTTTATTAAACCGGAACCGGAGATATATGAAGCACTGATTAGCAAATATAATATCAATCCAACAGAAGCAGTATTTTTAGATGATATGAATGAGAATTTGGTGGCAGCCAGGGAATTTGGATTTCATACAATTCATGTAAAAGCATTTGATGAAGCATTGGAGAAACTTAGGAAACTTGGAGTAAATATTTAATTAAAGGCAGGAAAACATTACGTAGGATGGATAGAATCCCGTAGGTTTTCCTGCTTTTTTGATTCACAGCTATAAAAGGAACGTGAATTATTTATCTTGCATTAAAAACACATACCATGTATAATAAAACCAGAAAACTAAAAATGGTTTTATGGTTTTGTGGATATTGAATATAAGAGAATGGATTGATTAGTTCATCTTGTGCGTATTGTATAGAAAGGTTTGAGAATGGGAAGGAAACGATGATGGAATTAAAAGAAAGAATTATGGAAGCAGTAGTGGAAGAATTTAATGAAAAAGGCCTTAAGTTTACAATGGATGATATCGCAAAGCATATTGGAATCAGCAAACGTACTTTATATACCGTGATAAGAGATAAGGAAGCATTGTTTCTAGAAGCGGTTGAGGAAGTGTTTTCAGCTATTAAGGCGAGCGAAAGAGAAATCGTTGAAGATACCTCGCTGGATATTATTGAGAAGATAAAGCGCATCTTAATTGTATTGCCGCAAAAATATAAAACAATTGATTTCAGCCAGCTATATGATTTGAAAGTGAAATTCCCGAAAATCTATGTTAAGATTGAAATTCGCCTAGAAACAGATTGGGATGCTACCTTTCTGCTTGTAGAACAGGCGATAGCAGAAGGACGAATGAGGAAGGTCAGCCTGCCTGTATTTCAATCGATGGTCAGTGGTACGATTGAATATTATCTGAGCAGAACAATATTAGCAGATAATAAGATAGCGTATGAAGATGCACTAAACGAGATGCTGGATATTATTATGAATGGAATGATAATCTAAGGTCATTGGAATACCAATAACTCGAGTTTGAAAGCAATAATAGAACGGAGACATATTATGACAGAACATATCAATTTGAATAATGAATGGAAATATGTGGATTCCTTTCAGATAGAAATGACGCAGGTAGATTTCGATGAAACAAATATGAAGGAGATAAGATTACCTCACACGAATGTAGAGACTCCTTATCACTATTTTGATGAGAAAATTTATCAATTTATCAGCTGCTATCGTAGGCACCTTAAGGTTTGTAAGGATTGGAAAGGCAAGAAGATACTTCTCACTTTCGAGGGAATTGGCCATATTGCGAAGATCTATATAAATAGCAGGCTGATTGAAACTCATTACGGTGGTTATACTGCATTTACAATTGATTTAGCCCCGTATCTAAAATTTCCTACAGAAGAGGCTGATCTCGATAATATCCTGGCAGTAGAAGTGGACAGCAGAGAAAGCAATAATCTTCCTCCCTTTGGCTTCGTGATTGATTATATGACATTCGGAGGAATCTACCGAGAAGCATATATTGATATAAAAGAAGAAAAGTATATTGAGGATGTTTTTATTGTAACAGAAGATGGT
>JBASOB010000438.1:0-5544 GCA_049657865.1 Mobilitalea sp. | reverse complement strand
AGTTCACTGCAAAGGAAAGGGTAACCTATAAAGAAACCCAGGATATCTCCTTCAAAAGAATATTTCAGGTATTACTTAAAAATAAATATCTACTTATCTATTATATTGGATACATGGCAATCGGAACAACAAACACGCTTCAGATTATGGCAGTTTACTTTGCAGCTACGAATCTTGGTGATGAAGGAATGTATACTATTATCATGGCAGTGTCCTTGCTTCCGACACTAATGATTGCTCCTCTATTGCCGAAACTGATCCAAAAATTCGGAAAAAGAAAAATCACAGTGTGGTGTTCCATCGCAGTTATTGTATTATGTATCGTCCAGTACTTTGCCGGATACGCTAACTTAGCTGTATTCCTAGTTATTGCAGGAATTCGTGTTGCATGTATGGAAACTCCTTTAATGCTTTATGGAATGTTTACAGCAGACTGCATTGAATATGGTACTTATACAACCGGAGAGCATGTCGCAGGAATATCATTTTCTCTTCAGACCTTTGTAACAAAATTATCAGGAGCTTTCTGTAACGGGCTTTGCCTTGCCCTGATGGCAGCCTTTGGATATGTACAGCAGGCAAAGCAGCAAACAGCACAGTCGTTAGAGGGAATCTGGATTATCATGAGCCTTGTGCCAATCGCTGGATTTGCAGTGATGCTGATTATAATGAAATTTTACAAACTTGATGAAAAAGAAGTAAATAAAATGATGGTGGAAAATCAAAAAAGTATGAATCTATAAATAACAAGGAGGTATGGTTACTAATATGAACCTTAACATGCATAGTAAAATAAAAGAATTATATGCCAATCCGATCGGGCATGATACAATTTATAAATTGTTATTGCAGATGAATAAAAAAGAGTCGTTGGTAACCAATAAAGTAGTGGGAAATCTTCATCTGAAAACAGTTGCCGCTCTAACGAAGAAATCCCTTGGAAAGGGTTTCTTTACTTCTCTTTTGACGCTGCTCAACAGCGAAGCAGATCTTCCTTTTGAACCAAAAGCAGAAATCACGAGGACTTGGTGGAAACAGGCAGTATTTTATCAGATTTATCCGAGAAGCTTTCAAGACGGCAATGGTGACGGTATCGGTGACCTGAAGGGAATACTGTCAAGACTGGATTATCTTCAGAATCTTGGAATTGATGCACTCTGGCTTTCGCCTATTTATGATTCACCAAATGATGATAATGGATATGATATACGTGATTATTACAGTATTATGCAGGAATTTGGAACGATGGAGGATTTTGATCAGCTGCTAACAGGATTGCATGATAGGAGTATGAGGTTGATTATGGATCTGGTAGTAAATCATACTTCGGATGAACATTCTTGGTTTAAAGCCGCGGTTAGTGATACTGATTCAGAGTACCGTGATTATTACCTGTTCCAAGAATCAAAAGATCACAATCCTCCCAATAACTGGACTTCGTTTTTTAGTGGTTCAGCTTGGAATTATTATGAGGAGACCGGTGAATGGGGACTGCATTTGTTTTCGAAGAAGCAGATGGACCTAAACTGGGATAACGAGGCAGTCCGTAAGGAAATTCATAAGATGATTCGCTGGTGGCTTAGTAAAGGAGTCGATGGATTTCGACTGGATGTCATTAATTATATTTCGAAAGCGGAGGGTCTTCCAGGGGGCAATGAGACAATCGGAAAACTGATGGGTTACTATGGAATTGAAAACTACTACTATGGCCCTAATCTTCATAAATATTTGAAAGAGTTGAAGAAGGAAGCCTTTGAACCGTTTCAGGCTTTTACCGTAGGGGAAACTCCGGGGGTTGGAATGCAGATGAGCAAGCTTCTGACAGGAGAACGCAGAGAAGAACTGGATATGGTATTTTCTTTTGATCACCTAGAAACTCCGGGACATGTTCGCTTTGAAGATTATCGTTATGATTTGAATTATTTAAAAGGCTATATGACAGATTGGATGGAGCATTATGGTAATGACTGTTGGATGTCTTTGTTCTATGAAAATCATGATAACCCAAGGATGATATCCAAGGTTGATCCTGACCCGAAGTACCGTAAGGTTTTGGCGAAACTCTTAGCAGTCATTCAGTTTACATTAAAAGGTACGCCTTTCATTTTCCAGGGACAGGAAATTGGAAGTATCAATCATGAGTTTAATGAAATCTCGAATTTTAGAGATGTTGAGAGTATCAACTATTATAATGAGCTGTGTAACTCAATGTCCGAAGAGCAAGCAATACAAATCGTACTTTCCGGCAGTAGAGATCATGCCAGAACACCGATGCAATGGTCACAGAATGAAAATGCAGGATTCAGTGAAGCAGTTCCTTGGATTTTTATGGATACGGACTATAAGGAATGGAATGTTGAAAAACAGCTGGAGGATAGCGATTCTGTGTTGCATTTTTATAAACAATTAATTATGCTTCGCAAGGAACATAGTGCCCTTATTTACGGCGATTACCAAATTACGAATCGGAATAAGAAGGACATCTATACTTATTACCGCACTCTTGGGAAAGAAAGCTATTATATGGAATGTAATCTTAGCAGTAGAGTTCTTCGAAGAGAAGATACGGTGCAGGGCTATCAGAAAATCTTGTCTAATTACTTAGTTGCAGCAGAAAATCTAAGACCTTATGAAGCCAATATTTATCAACTCTGAGAAGAGAATACAAGTATGATTCGTATGCCGGCAGTCCAGGGCCTGCAAGCAGAGAGAAAGGCATGGTTATTATTATGGATAAATTGATACAGGAGAAAGCGAAAGAACTAGTTGCGCAGATGACATTGGAAGAAAAGGCGGGGCTATGTTCCGGTAAGGATTCTTGGTGGTTGAAATCAATAGCGCGATTGGGGCTCGAACCAATTATGGTTGCAGATGGACCTCACGGACTCAGAAAGCAAATAGGCGGAGATGATATATTAGGAATTGGAGAGAGCGTGCCGGCAGTTTGTTTCCCTACAGCAAGCGCACTAGCCTGTAGTTTTGACAGAGACCTAGTCTACCAAGTGGGTAAGGCACTCGGAGAAGAATGCCTTCAGGAACAGGTATCGGTTATATTAGGACCAGGGGTCAATATGAAGAGAAGTCCTCTATGTGGACGTAATTTTGAATATTTCAGTGAAGATCCAGTGTTGTCAGGTGAACTTGCTGTTGGCATGATAAATGGAGTTCAAAGTAAAGGGATTGGTACCTCGCTGAAACATTTCGCTGTCAATAATCAGGAAAGACTTCGCATGACAGTAAGCGCTGTAATCGATGAAAGAACATTAAGGGAAACCTATTTGAAAGCATTTGAAATAGCTGTAAAAAAAGCGAAGCCATGGACGATTATGTGCGCTTATAACCGAATCAATGGTGAATACTGCAGTGAAAATTCATATTTGTTATCTGAGATTCTTCGCGCGGAATGGGGATTTGAAGGATTGGTAGTATCTGATTGGGGAGCAGTAAGCGATAGAGCTCTTGGTGTCAAGGCCGGGTTAGATCTTGAAATGCCAGGATGTCAGGGCATTAATGATAAGAAAATTGTTGCTGCAGTGACGAATAAGATGTTGACGGAGCAAGAATTAGATTTATCTGCTTGTCATGTAACTGAACTCATCTTACAAGGAATGAAAAATAAACAGAATAATTTCAATTATGATTTGGAAGTGCATCATGATCTGGCGGTAAAAGCGGCGGAGGAATCTGCAGTGTTACTTAAAAACGAAGAAAAAATCCTGCCGGGAAATCTAGGACAAAGAGCAGCAGTAATCGGAACCTTTGCAAAAACCCCGAGATACCAAGGCGCTGGAAGCTCGAAGATTCATCCGACGAAAGTGGACAATGCATGGGAGGCACTTACTAGTTGCGGACTAGATGCAGAATACTCTCAAGGATATCTTATCAAACCGGATCAAGCCATTGACGAAGAAAAATTGATTTCTGACGCGTGTAAGGTAGCGAAAGGAAAAGATATTGTATATCTATTTGCGGGACTTCCGGAAGGTTATGAGTCGGAAGGCTTTGACCGCACGGATATCACTATGCCGGAATATCAAAACCGTCTGATTGAAGAAGTAGTTAAGGTGAATTCTAATGTAGTAGTAATCTTAATTGGAGGAGCACCGATTCAGCTTCCCTGGGTAGATATGGTAAAGGGGATTCTGCTTTGTTATCTGGCAGGAGAAGGAGGCGGAAGGGCGGTAGCAAATCTGCTTCTTGGGAACGCAGTACCATGTGGCAAATTGGCAGAAACCTGGCCACTTAACCTTTCGGATGTACCTTCGGTGAAATATTTCCCCGGAGGTAGAAATACGGTAGAGTACAGGGAAAGTATTTTTACCGGCTACCGATATTACGACACAGCAGACAAGCCGGTACAGTTTCCTTTTGGACATGGATTGTCCTATACTAATTTTATCTATTCTGATTTGAGGGTAGACCGTGCAGAATGTAATTATGGCGATAAGATTACAATTCACTTTAGTATTACGAATAACGGCGAAGTTGCCGCGAAAGAAACGGCTTTGATTTTTGTATCTCATAGGAATGAAAAGGTGTTTCTGCCTAAGAAAGAACTGAAGGAATTCACAAAAATCCTACTGCAGCCCGGAGAAACCAAACAAATAGCGAGGGAGCTTGATACGAAAGACTTTGGATATTATAATACCATAATTAGTGACTGGTATGCGGAAAGCGGGGAGTATACGATTATTGTAGCTGCCTCCTGCTCGAACTGCCGTTTAGAGAAGACGGTTGAAATTCATAGTAAGGACCAGCCTCAACCGGATCTGAGAAGTACAGCTCCTACTTATTATCATTTGTCAAATCAGAAGTTTGAGATAAATGACAAGGAATTTTGTGCATTATATGGAAAACCGCTTCCGATTAGCGACAGCATTGCCTGCAGGCCGTTTGATGCAGGTAATAACTTATTGGATGTTCAGAGCACGGTTACCGGTAAATTATTTAAAAAAATCGCTGGCAATATGACAAAAAAAGTGACACAAAGCTCGGAGGAAGAGGAAGGAATGATGATTAATATGATGCAGGAGATGCCTTTCCATTCCTTGGTAACAACTGGGGAAGGGATGATCAGTGAAAAAATGATGGATGGATTATTAGATCTGATGAATGGGCATTACGGCAAAGGGATTGTGAAGATAATAAAAAAACAGAAATAGACATGAAACAGCCCTTCTTTCTACTATGGTATCCAAATAAGGAAACCGGTGGAAGGAAGGGCTGTAAGTATAATGTCACTCTGTAACAGAGCCTTGTTTGGGTTCGAATTTCAACATCATTTGATGCAGTCCATTTAAAAGGCCTACTGCATACTGAGGCTCTAAATCAAGATTACAGATTAAATCCTTCGGTATCTGCAGTGCAGTATCTTGAAAAGCACGACCTTTTAAGGTTAATTGAATAAATACATTACGTTCATCGCTGGAACTTCGGATTCGTTTCACATAATCCTGAGCTTCCAGTTTTTTCAACATCGGCGTAAGAGTGCCGGAATCTAGATATAAGCGAGTACCGAGTTCTTTTACCGTTATGTCATCCTTC
>JBASOB010000437.1:0-2682 GCA_049657865.1 Mobilitalea sp. | reverse complement strand
TTTGGATTCAGCTCCTCTGCCTACACAAATCGGGAGCTCTTTCTCTGTATAAGCAGAAAATATACATGCAAAATGAAGGCTTAGAAAAACTGAATGAGGAATTGCCAATAATCACTTGACACAAACTTTATACAAAACGATGTTGTCTTTTCTTATCTGATAACTTATACTGTCATTAGTGGCAACTGCAAAGTTGTATTCAGATACTGGTATCAGGTATTCCTTTTCGAGAGCAAATACCTCTGCCGGTATCTTTTTTGTCGTTCCATGTACGCTCTTATTTCCGGTTCTTTTTAACCATGCAATGCAGTCTGCATTGAACGTATCAATGTCCATAAAGATGCGGTGTTCCGCGAAGCTATGCTTTGCATACTTCACTACATTTTCAATGAGCCCCTTTGATTCTGGGTCTGCTCCATGACAGAGAAAAATGTCAAACTTCACTTCATTCACATAGCTCTGAAATCCTTCGGTATAAATAATATCACCATTATTTTCACTGACGGCAAGGGTCTTGTCCTGATCATAGACAATTTCCTGTGGTCGTCCTCCAAAGAAATCAAACGCTTTGATATGAGCTTGCACCAACGTGTCTGTAGTAAAGGACTTTTCCTGCCACAAGATAAATTTATAACGGGAATGAGTCATAACCATTCCAAAGCAGTAAACCTTCTTATGCCGTCCGCTTATTGTTTCAAGACTGATTTCGCCCATGTCGACCTGTGCCTGTCTGCCCGGTGGCAGCTCATCCATAGCTTCGTACTGTCTTGATGTTTCAGGCTTTTTGATATCGTATTCCTCGCGGATAGATTTTACATAATCTCTGAAGCATCGTTCCTGATAATCAAGTGTTTCCAGACAGGTACGTTCTTTGATCCAATCATAGAGCTGTGCTGCTGACATATCTGGATACTTAAGCAGACTTTCTAATACAAAATCTTTGTGCGGATCAGCCTTCTTTGTGCGAGTCTTAGCAGATTCAACCCGTGCTGCATACTCGGCCGGTGCCATATCCCAGTACACACTTACAGTTTCCCGGTTAATCCTCAGCTTTCGGGCCACCTGGCTCTTCTTGAATCCCTTCCTCTTTTGTTCTTGGATTTTTGAATAATTCATCCAATCAACCATCCTTTCTTCACCTCCGAATGACAGTATATCATTCATCGATGCATTCGTAATAGTTGCTGGATTTTATTTGCCTAAATCTGCTGGTTATAGTTTACCACTTACATCTTGTCATTTGACAATTTCGTCATTGCGCTATTTCCAATAGATGCGAGTTCTTTTAGATCTTTCTTTTTAACTTCACCACATCCCCCAGTATTGCCCAATACGACCCAATCTTTGCAGCCCCTGACAATCTTCCTTCTTGGCAAAGTACCAGTATTCTTATCTTTGAAATTCCCTACTTATCTGCTGTCTGACGTATTGATAATTATTCCATTCTTCGATCTACGTTTTTTCGATCATTATCAATAAAACACGACATAAAAATTATAAGCCCAACTACGAATAATATCAATCTAATATTTTCCATTTATAACTATTTATAACTATTCGTAAGATATTGGACATTTTTCGACCCTGTTTACTAATTAGCAAGTAGTGAATAGGACTAGTCCTTGCGATTACTTGTTGTGGAGTGTCCCCCGATCCCCTCAGATCACCCATCTCGGATGTCTGGCTACGCACTCACGAATGTGAGCGTTATGTGAATCTTCCTCTTCCCAAGAAAGCAAAAAAACAGGGCAACCACCAAACATAAAATCTGATGATTGCCCCAAGAACTATCAGACATGACCTTGATCAGTTCCTCTTCGCGGTATCCTTCTCGCAAAGACTTAAACCGAACAAATCGCTTCTGCTCTTTTCCCCTGACTGCTACTTTCTTTCCTCGTTTGATTTCGTAGCCTTCCTCAACCAGCTGCTGTAGTAGCTTTTCAAAATCATCCGGTTTCTGCAAGTTTGCCTGATCAATCGCTTCACAAATTGCATCTCGGATGGTTTGCCTTTCCGGATAATCCGGACGTTTACAAATTGGCCGTCCTTTAGCGGACTAATACCCGACATTCCATGCTCCAGGCATACCAGATTGCTGACTCGCTCCAAAGCAATTACAATAAACCAGGAATCCCGAAATTTTCTATCAAAATCCAGATTCGTTGAATTGAAAATGATGTGATTATGGATATGAGCCCGATCCGTATAGGTCGCAACGATGAATACATGATTCCCTTTCGTATATCGCATTGCAGTCTCATATCCAATCTCATTTGCCTCCTTCGGTGTGATTTCTCCTTGATTGAAGGATTGGTGGATCTGATAAGTGATGATATCTCCCTTAGGCTTCCTGCCGGTCTTCCTGAAATTTCCTACCATTGGTTCCGCTTATTTTTTATATATGTTTTTGCTGACAAAAAAAAGAATCCCCTGTTGCCAAGAGATTCTTATTGAATATGCTTTATTATTTGGTCGTAAGTTGGTCGTAAATCTTGCCCTTTGTTTTCTCAAACCCGCATAAATACAGGGTTTATTTCTCTAAGCTCTTCATTGTCGGAAATTTAATTGAACTTTCTCCGAACTCAATCATCATACCACGTATCCATTCAAATTTCAACTAGGTACTTATTCAAATCTGTTCGTATTTATTCCCGTTTTCATGACATTTCGATGTCCTTATTA
>JBASOB010000436.1:0-4227 GCA_049657865.1 Mobilitalea sp. | reverse complement strand
GAGATTCTTTATGCACTTGTTTATATCTATCATCATATTTCATCGACAGCAATAAATTATTGTAAAAAAAACCTATCAAGAAAAGGCTGAATGTTTTCAGGTATTGAATTGTTTAAATGATAGACTTCAAATGAAATTTGATTTTATCTATGCTATTGCAGTTATTCATATGTTAGTTGAAGATGAAGATAGACAGTCCTTTTACTCGTCTATTTACAATCAATTATGTGAATCAAGAATTGCCTTAATATGCTCTATTGGTAATGGAACGGAAGAAAGAAAAACTGATATATCTCAGTCTTTTGAATTGCAAAAAAGAACAACCGAATCTACAGGTAAAGAACTATTTGTTGCAGGAACGTCATGCAGAGTAGTTAGTTTTGATGCTTTGTTAAAGGAGATTAATGATAATAATTTTACGTTGCTTAACAGTGGCATTACATCAATCAAACCAGATTTTCCTACAATTATGTATGCTATTATAAAAAAGTAAATGTAAGAGATAGTCATTTTACATAATTAATTTGGTTCATATTCTTAATATATTACGTTATGGTAGAATAATGTGAAGCAAAGAGTGTTTTCAGGTATGTATAATATAATAGAAAAATATTTAGTGAGGGTATTATAATAAGATGAAAGCAATTTTGAAAAAAATAACAATACCACAATGTTTTAGGGATGTAAAAATGTCCACAAACAGCTTGCTTGACTTGCCAAAAGTAGCTCTATATAATGTCAATAGATGACATGAATAGAGGTGAAAAAAACACCAAAGATGAGCCAATTTTGTCCTGACCGACGAAACTCATTCTTTGATGCCACAAACGTATGGTAATAATAACACAATACGAAAAAGAATTCAATACAGATAAAAATATTTTTTGTTAAGAGCAAGGAAATATCATATTGTCCAATATGCAGTGGCGAGCTTTCAGTACGTAGCAGTAAAAATCGCAAAGTGATAAAAGAAGATGGAACTAAAGAGATCTATCGACTAAGAGTTTTAAAATGCATAAGTTGTGAAAAAATGCATACAGAACTGCCTGATTTCATCCAGCCATTTAAGCATTATGAATCAGAAGTAATTGAAGCAGTAATCGATAGTATAGCATATAGCTGTCCTGCAGAAGAATCAACGCAAAGGCATTGGCGTATGCAATTTACAGAAAAGGCAAATCAAATTGATGGAATGCTAACATCCATATGGATGGAAATTAAAATGATACCAGCAAAACTTTTGCATAAGGTTTCTTTGCTCAAAAAAATTAGAAAGACTGGAACCGGATGGTTACGAGCTGTCATGCGGCAGCTCGTAAACTCCGGAAAATATATACACACCTAGTTTGCGTTTTGTCCAACTTGTCATGGAGTTACAATATAGACATCTTAATTTAAGGAGTCTAACGCCATGAATAAAGCTAAACAAGAAGACACAGCAGCAAAACGTATGATGATGATATCTCCACTGTTGGAAGAAAATCTTGATTCTGCGAAAATAAATGCAATTAAAAAGGAAATAAGTGAAAAGCACAATATCTCAATTCGCTCAATAGGCAGATATTTAGATGCGTACAGAGAAGATGGATTTGAAGGGCTTAAGCCTAAATCACCAGGTGGAAATACAAAAGGAAAGTTACCTGATAACTGGGAAGAGGTTGTAAATGAAGCAATACTTTTAAGAAGAGAACTTCCATCCAGGAGTGTACCTCAAATTATTACAATTCTTGAAATGGAAGGATTTGCAGAGACAGGAGCATTAAAAAGAAGCACTCTGCAACGTCACATTTTAGAAAAAGGCTATGGAACAAAGCAAATGAAGCTTTACTCTTCAAAAGGAACAGCTTCACGCCGATTTCAAAAGCCACACAGAGGTATGCTTTATCAGGCAGATATAAAATACGGCCCATATCTTCCAATAGGCAATAACAATATGAATAAGCAGGTATACCTTTCAGCAATAATTGATGATTGTACAAGATATATTGTACATGCAAAATTTTATGACAATCAAAAGGTAGACATCATTGAGGACAGTCTTAGAAATTCAATTATGAAATATGGAAAGCCAGATGCAATTTATGTTGATAATGGAAAACAATATACGTCTGATTGGCTAAAAAAGGCATGTGCAAAGCTTGAAATCAGACTTTTGCATGCAAAGGCGTACCACCCTGAAGGAAAGGGAAAAATTGAATCCTTTAACAAACATTTGGATGTATTTTTAAAAGAAGCTGCACTATCTAAACCTAAAAGTCTTGATGAACTTAATCACCTGCTTGATATATGGATTAATGAATACTACCATAAGAAGCCTCATACATCATTAGGCGATATATCACCTGAAACTGCATTTAAAACAGATACACGACCACTAACATATATAGATGTAGCAAAGTGTGCAGAAGCATTTTTACACACTCAGGAACGCAGAGTTGACAAAACAGGCTGCATAAGCTTTGACGGGTACAAATATGAAGTGGGAATGGACTTAATAGGCCGCAAAGTAGAAATATATTATGATCCATTATGGACAGACGAAATTGAAATCCATCATAAGGATAAAAATCCATACAAGGTTAAACGATTAGAAATTGGTGAAAACTGTGGAATGCAAGTAAAACTGCATGAATACCTTACAGAAGTACAAGCAGAGAGTTCAAGGATGCTTGATGGATTAAACAAAGCAAATATTACCCACCGCACAAGAAAAGCAATAGCAGTAAGTTACAGAAATCTTGGAGGTGAGAATATTGATTGAGAAGTTTTTTGAATTATCATCATCACCATTTACAAGAGATATCCCGACAGATGAGTTGTATGAATCTGTTATTCATCAAGAAGTTCAAGGAAGACTAACCTATGCCGCAGAACGACAGCTCTTTGCAATACTAACTGCAGATGTAGGTTGTGGTAAAACAACTGCAATTAGAAAGTTTACGACTTCATTAGATTTATCAAAATACACCATGCTTTATCTTTCTGACTCAAAACTTACACCGAGATGGTTCTACAAAGGTCTACTAGAACAGCTTGGAACAGAAGCTAAGTTTTATCGTGGAGATGCAAAAAGACAGCTCCATAAAGAACTTGAGATTTTAAGAGGAGTCCATAAGAAAAAAGTTGTGTGCATTGTAGATGAAGCACATCTTTTAGACCGAGAAACACTAGAAGAAATCAGATTCCTGCTGAATTATCAAATGGATTCAATTAGTCCAATGGCACTAATTTTAGTAGGTCAAAATGAATTGTGGGATAAGCTTAAGCTTCAAAGGTATTCTGCCATAAGACAGAGGATTGACATTAAATGCGAGCTGCCGCAGCTTGATCGTTCACAGATTGGTGAATATATACAAAGGCATATGGATTATGCTAAGTGCAGTCATGAGGTTTTCACTGAAAAAGCTGTAGATGAAATATTTAAATATTCTGCAGGTTCAGTTAGAGCTGTCAACAAGCTTTGTACTCATTGCCTTCTGTACGCAGCACAACGTGCTAGAAAATTAGTTGATGATCACATGGTAAAACTGGTTATCGAAGGAGAACTTCCATAAAATATTTTCGACGGCATTTCATTTATTTACAGTAGGGGATTGATATGTTAGGCTGGCACATAGTGCCGCAGGTTCTAGCATCTGGTCCGCCTTTTGACCAGATGGTGGAGCCTGCCTCTGAGCCTGGGTTACATATCTATTGGGTTCCTGCTGTCAATAATTTAATTGTCTAAAGAAAATATTTAAAATTGGCAGCATCTAGGGCTGATTATGGCATTTTTTGAAAGCTGTTTTATGACAAAGCTAAGTAGCTATTACACCACAAAACAAAAGAATTATATGTATTAGTGATATACATGGTAGTCTGTATTTATTAAAACAACTTTTAAATAAAATTAATTACACTGAAGATGATATTCTTATTTTACTTGGTGATTTCTATACCAAAGGAAAAGAAAATCATGAAACATTTAAATTCATAGTGGACATAGCAGAAAATCCTAATGTATATGTTTTGCGAGGAAATTGTGACTGGGAAGAGGAATACCTTACAGATGTAGGGAAAGCATGGCTCAATGGATTACCTCATATTATTGAAACAAACGATTATATATTTATCCATGGAGGGCTTACTTCAAGCGATTTAGATGAGCAAGATGCTTTAACATGTATGAAGAATGATGCATTTATGGAGAAGGGACTAAAGTTTGAAAAGTATGTTGTAACTGGCCAT